>NZ_JAPZQM010000206.1:0-6392 GCF_027530565.1 Microcystis sp. LE19-10.1B
GAACCCCCCAAAAGCTTGGATTGAGTAATAAAATCGGAAGTAACGCCCGATTTTAGCAGAGAGTTTCCCATTAAAAATGCCAACTTGGTAGATTTACAAAAATGAGATACACCCGTTAGGTTTGTCTAACACACCAGAGAAAATTAACCCTTTTGGCTATTGACAATATTTTGTGATGGTTTTTCGGCTAATTTTTGAGCAAGATTTAAGATATCGGAGGGGATCATAATGATGGTACTGGTGTTATTTTCCGCTCCAATTTCCGTTAACATTTGTAGGCGGCGTAATTCCAAAGCGGCGGGATTTTCCATGATTAATCGGGAAGCTTCCGCTAATTTTAGGGAGGCTTCCTGTTCTGCGGCAGCTTTAATCAAACGGGCGCGTTTTTCTCGCAATGCTTCCGCTTCCTTGGCCATAGCTCGCTGCATAGCGGTGGGAATTTCCACATCTTTCATCTCCACCCGTTCGATATCAATGCCCCAAGGTTCGCTAATTTCATCGACAATTTGTTGGACTGCTTGATTAATTTTGTCTCGTTTTTGCAAGACATCATCGAGACGATTTTGACCAACTACATTTCTTAAAGTGGTCATGGCCGCTTGGTAAACGGCCGCAGAATAGGATTCGACTTTGTTAATCGCTTTGCTAGGATCGATAATGCGATAGTAGAGAACCGCATTAACCTTAATTGTGACATTATCGGCGGTGACAGTTTCTTGCGGGGCGATATCGACGGTTTTGGTGCGAATATCCAGCTGCATTTTTTGGTCAACTAGGGGAATGATCCAGTACAGTCCGGGGCCTTTGGTGTCTTGATAACGCCCTAGACGAAAGATAACACCACGCTGGTATTCTCGATCGATTTTAAAGCCATTTAACCCCAGAATGCCCGCTATCAATAGGAAGGATGCTAAAAATTCCATATTAATTACCACTTATCGGGTTCAAGTTAATCGGTGTGCGGTGACATCTCAATTGCCATCTCCTCGCTCCTGACCACTAATACATTTATTCTAGAGAGTAACTGGGCTGTCGGGGAAACTCATAACGAAATATTACAATTTTTAGGAATTGCCCAACCAGCAGGGATGACTCGACTTCCAGACCCCGACCTGAGATAAACTACAGAATGTTATCAGAATTTACCTTGATATTATGAGCGTAGTTAGCCAAGTCATCCTCAAAGCCGACGACGAACTTCGTTATCCTAGTAGTGGTGAACTACAGGGTATCGGGCAATTTTTAAAAACCGGTGAGCAGAGAATTCGCATTGCCGAAACTCTCGCTGACAATGAGAAAAAAATCGTCGATCAGGCTCAAAAACAACTGTTCAAGAAACGTCCCGATTATAGAGCGCCGGGGGGCAATGCCTACGGTCAGCGTCAATATAATCAATGCTTGCGCGATTATGGTTGGTATCTGCGTCTAGTTACCTATGGGGTATTAGCCGGAGACAAAGGACCGATCGAACAAACCGGTCTGATCGGGGTCAAAGAGATGTATAACTCTCTTAATGTTCCCGTCCCCGGCATGGTGGAGGCGATTCGTTGTCTCAAAGAGGCCGCTTTAGGTCTTTTGACTCAAGAGGATGCCGTGGAAGCAGCCCCCTACTTCGACTTTATCATCCAGTATATGTCCTAAGCGATCGGGACAATCCCAAGGGCCTGAAGTCTGAAAAGGGGCAATTTTCGTCTCTTTCAGGGTTCAGGCTTGACTTTTTTCAGTGATAACTGATAACTGATAACTGATAACTGATTATGTTTTGGCGCATTATACTACTTACTTTTCTGATTCCATCGGTCTATGGGGTGTTTGGCTGGTCGATCGCCCATGAGCGTTTATCATGGAGTGATTGGTTACTTGCCCGCGGTGATGAGATGAATTGGACTCTCACTAGCGAATGGCTAGAAATCATCATCTATATCCTAGCGGTAGGGGTTATCCTCTCAATTGCCCTAGGATTAACTCTGTTTAGTCACTTAATGCCGCTATTTTTCCGCAGTTGGTTTAAAAACGATATTAGTGCTGTATTATCAATTCTCGGCTGGTCTTTGGCGGTAGTCTTTATCTTCCACAAGTGGGCGGTATTTAGTCGAGTTTTAATCCTCTTAGCCGCCACTATCCTTGGTCGTCTAGAACTTCAGGAAGCAGGTTACAATAGGTGGCAAGTTTTCCTGATGCTCACCATCCTCTGCTTAGGTAGTTTTGGCTTGGGAATTTGGGCTTATAATCTTTGGGGTCACGAATTTCATCGAGTTACTACCGATTAATCTTATCTCTAATCTTTAAAAAGTATGCCCAAAAAAAATAACGATACGCTCAAACGAGTCTTAATTGTTTCCTCTGGTTTAGTATTTCTGGCTTTAATGGTGGTGCCAACTTTAGGTTTATTGAAAAATAATAATTCTAATTCCCCCCAGGGCAATCAACCCGGGCAAGAGGCAACTATTCCTCCCGAAAAATTAGAAGAAATGGTCAAAGGTTACGAGAAAATTCTCGAACGTGAACCAGATAACCCCACTGCTTTGCAAGGACTGGCCCAAGCTCGCTTACAGTTAAAAGATTTTATCGGAGCCAGAGAACCTTTAGAAAAGTTATATCAAAAATATCCCGACAATCTGGAAGTTATGCTAGTTCTTTATGGAACAAGATTACAAACTCAAGACGTTTCTGGAGCTAAAAGTATCCTAGAAAAATTAGTCAAAAACTATCCCCAAGAACCGAAGTTTAAAGAAGAATTAACTCGCTTAAATCAAGCGATTGCGGCAGCTTCTAAACAGCCACCCCCAGAACCTAAAAAGTAATGAAAAAAGAATTAATCATCGAAGTTGGGCGAAGTGAAAGACAATATCGAGAATTTTTTATTTCTTGACTTGTTGCGATTATCGACATTGCTTGGGCATTACTGCGGCCCTTCTTCGGTAAATTAGCCACTTTAGCTAGGGTTTGCTGAATAAATCTAAAAATCTTGTTGGATAATATTTTTAGGCTTTTTTGAAATCAAAAAGTGCCAGCCCTTGGAGTGATCGGGGGGGAAATTTAGGCACTTTTTCCCTGAAAATTAGGTAATTGACCCCCTGAAAATGGGTAAAACCCTACACCCCACACCCTACACCCTACCCCCACGAAAAACTTTTTCAGCAGACCCTACCTAGGAATAGCCCTGCCCCCTAGACGACTAGAAAGAAACTTCGCTAATATCATCTAACCCTGACATTAGCTAACTTTGTTAGATAAGAACTTTTTCGAGAATATATGATCGGCCTATAATAGTAACTGTAGTCACCCCTATCCTTTAGCGATAATTCTTGGTTTGGGGTTGATGTCCTTCAGCGCAAGCGAGATTGGTTATGAAAATTAGCGAACTAGAAAACTACTTGGCTCAGGTTAAGTCAGAGATTGGTGACATCGATATCGTCTATCAATGTCACAGCCAGCACTATAGTTGGTTGGACAAAATGAGAAGCCATCAACTGAAAGTGTTAAAAAATACCGTAGACACTAAACTATTAATTTCTCTGCAATAGCCATTTTCTCTTGCTAGATGCCGGCCATGTCATCCAGTCTGTCTAATCTGCTTAACAGTTTATCTTTTCTTCACTGTCGATAGGTTCTTAAACCAGCCGCGTCGCCAAAAGAAAATGATTAAACTGAAAGCAACGGTTAGCATCAACACCCAGACGAATACATAGCCCCAATACCATTCTAATTCGGGCATATTATAGGGGGATTTATCAGTATTAAAGTTCATGCCATAAATACCGACAATGAAGGTGAGCGGGATAAAAATCGTCGAGATTACCGTTAAAGTTTTCATAATCTCGTTCATTTTATTACTCACGGAAGACAGGTAAAAATCCATTAAACCATTGGCAAATTCCCGGTAATTTTCGATAACATCGAGAATTTGTACCACATGGTCATAACAGTCTCTTAGATAGGGTTTAATGGTTGTATCGATGACAATATACTCATCGCGTAAAAGCGCATTGAGGGTGTCCCTTTGCGGCCAAATTGCTCGTCGCAGGGAGAGTAATTCCTGACGCAGTTGGTAGATTTTTGATAAAATTTGTTCCGTGGGACTAGCTAAAATTTCGTTTTCTAACTCCTCGATTCTTTCTCCGTAGGACTCTAAAACAGGAAAATAACCGTCAATAATGGCATCCCAAATCGCATAGGCTAAATAACCCGATTTTTGCTGCCGGATGGAACCTTTATTTAAACGTATTCTTTCCCTAACTCCCTCTAAAGAATCGTATTGTCCTTCTTCCTGCACGGTTAAAACATAATTCTTCCCGACTATTAAACTGATTTGTTCTAGCAAAAAACCCTGATGATCGATCAGGATAGCCATTGGCACTATTATTAAAATATAATTCTCGCATTCTTCCACTTTTGGTCTTTGGGGAATACTGACTATATCCTCAAGGGTTAAGGGATGTAAATGAAAAATTTCCCCCAACTCTTGCAGTTTATCCTCATTACCCAAACCGACGATATCAATCCAAGAGATGGAATCATTGGATAAATATTTAAGACAGTCTTGAGGTAAAAGATTATTAACTCTAGTGGCTTGTTGAGAATTATAATTAACTAAAAATATCTCGGTAGCAACGGCATTTTCATCGATGGTGATTAACCCCGGCATCGTCCCGGGTTGATTATAGTGATAATCATAAAGGTGGGGTTTTGTCTGGGAGGATTTTCGCCCTTTTTTATACCTAGTTAATCTTTTGTTATTGCTCATAGTTGAGATCGATCGCTGTTGGCCTTTTTCTTAGCATTGATCACTCAAAAATTCCTCAATTTTTAGCTAACTTTAAGATTGTCCGAGACTCTTAAAAAACGAAGATTAAACGTAAATGCCAATTGTTAGCCGTTTCTCTCTCGATTTCGATGCGACGGATAAACTCGCGAAAATAAAAACGGCGCTCGATTTCCGATAAATCTCGCCAAAATTGCGGAAAAGCAACGGCACGAGCGATAATAGTCAGGTTATCGGGGGGTAATTGGTCTAAACGTCCTTGAATCTGCGCGATCTCGTTTTTCAGTTTATAGGCCCGTAGATTAGCCGTTTCTTGATCTAAAATTCCCGCCGCTTCTAGGGAGGGCAATTGGGACAAAATATCGTTTTTTTGCCCTATTTCCTCGCTCATTCCCCGTTTGATCCCCTCTAAATCCGGTAAAGATATCTGAGCGATCGTCGGTGGTAGGTCTTGACAAATGCGCTCGATTGTGCTATTGAGAATTTTTTCATAAGCGATCGCCGAACATTTTTTTGTCCGGGGACATTGCAAAGGTCGCAAATAGAGGTATTCTAGACCCTTTCCTCGCGCTGTCACTTTGGTAATCGTCATCCCCGATTGACATTGACTACAGACGACTAAACCCGCTAAGGAACGCGGGGCGCTGGCACTGCGGGGGGGTAATTTGCGATTATTTCTCAGGATGCGATCGATCTGGGCCGCTTCTTCCCGGGAGATAATCGGGGTGTGGGTATCGGGGATAATATCTTGACCGAGATAGCACAAATCGCCGCGATAAACGGGATTGGTCAGCCATTTATGGGCAGTAGCTACCGATATCTTCTTACCATAGCGTTTTTCTAGATAGCGCACCGTGGAACGCAGGGAAGCGGAAATCAAAAAGCGATCAAAAAAGTCTTTGACTACTGGCGCGGTACTGCGATCGAGTATATAACGCTCCTTGCCACGACGATAACCGTAGGGTGCTTTTCCGGGGGGAGGCAAAGCTTGCAGACGATTGTGAGCGTGACCTGCTTTTAAACGATTACTTAGTTCGTTTTTTGATATTTCTTGCAGAATCTTGGCAAAATTCAGCTTATAATCTGGGTCTTCTAGGGCAATTATATCTATGTCGAGGGCTTCTAAGGATTGTAAAATTTTGCTAACTTCTGTGCCATTGTCTCCCAATTCTGCTAGGCGACGTAGGATCAGCAGTCGGGGGGGAGTCCCTTGACAATCGCGGAGCAGTTGCTGCCGTTGTGAGCGATCGCCAAAATCCTGATACACTTGTTCGGGAGAATGGTCCCAAATCGAGGCATCGGGGGGACTATCAAGCAGGGGATTGGTATAGGTGTAGGCGATAATTTTCATGTTTTGCCGAAATCCTGGTATAGATAAGCTGTACTGCCTTGAAACCGCGTCTTGAAAAGTTTAGTACAAATGCTCGAACTACCTCTCCCCGCTCCCAACTCCGGCACTCATAGACAGTCTTAACCAGTAATTTAGATAGGGTTTGCTGAAAAAGCTTTTCCTGGGGGCAGGGTGTGGGGTGTGGGGTGTGGGGTGTGGGGTTTTACCGATTTTGAGGTAGTCAATTACCTAATTTTCAGGGAAAAAGTACCTGAATTTTCCCCCCGATCCCCGCAA
>NZ_JAPZQM010000736.1:0-20663 GCF_027530565.1 Microcystis sp. LE19-10.1B
GCTCAGCATCCCTATAAAACTCAAATCTTGGACTTCCATTCCTGCAAAACCCAATGGGCAACTCGTTCACTCTATTTTGAGGGACAGAAGCGAAATCAATTCTGTATCCTACACTACCGTTTGAATTTGGAATTGCTGATCGATATGCTAATAATTGTACGGGGATAGTTAGGGTTTAAAGATAAATTCGACAGGACGGGCGCTCTCGGATGTATTAGGAATAGCAAGAATATGCAAATCGCCCGATCTTTACCGATAAGGAAAAAGTTCGGGTGATCGATCAGTAATTTCCCCGCATCGGTCTTTTCAAGAAATCTAATCTATTCCTTTGGATAGCGGCACGGTCAAAATCGATAGGATTACAATTTTTTTTGTTAAGCACTTTAGTGATCGTTGGATATTTCGGCGATTCATTGTCGGCTAATCGTTAAATTTTGTGAAAACAGCCTCATTCGTTGAGATTATCGGAGATAGACTAAGGACAGGTGAATAAGGGGGAAATAATCAGATTACTTGGGGGACAATTGCACAGATGAAATCGCCGAAACTTCATTAGGTTAAGAGTTTTGCCATTTGGAGGAAAGTTCAGATATGACGGATGGCTGCTGTTTGGTGAGGGATGGCACTGAAGCAGCTTGGTTCTGTGAGGGGGGCGAGGAAGCGGTTGGGACAGTAGAGATTGGCAAATTTAAATAGGGAGGAGTTCGCTAATGTCTGAAGAAAATTTAGAATCACTCAATAAACGCTTGGCTGCCTTAGAAGAAGAGAACAAAAATCTCCGTCAGCAGCTTAAAGAAGACGAAGAAATTTATGCCGAACGAATTGTTTTAAAAGCAAGAAAATACTTGTTCGACTGGCTAAAAATATCAGGGATATTCTTGGGAACATCTTCGGCCATTCTAGGGTTGGGATTAATAATGTGGGGAATGGGAACTTTTGAGGATTTTAAAAAGAAAATATCTAAAGAAATAGAAAACATTGATCTAAAAGAGCCAGTTAAACAAAGCGTAGATGAACTCCTAGCGGAACAAATCAATCAATATAGCCAAGAAACTCTGAAAAATACCATTGAATCTGAAGTAAAAAGTCGAGTTGCTAGAGAATTAGGGGAATCTGAGCCAAAATTTTTTGTTGTTGCAGGCTCTTCTAAAAAACCTTCTGATTTGGATAGACAATACGAAAGGGCTAAAGAAATATCTGGCAGTTATTTTGGCATTTCCAAGTATGAGGTGAGAATTTGTGATCCAAAAAAGCCATCTGATAACTACGCTTTAGTAATTGGTTCTGAATCGACTTTTACCGAGGCTGAACAATTAGTTAGACAAGCTATCGCTGATAACTTCCGAGCTACAAATACATACCCAATCTCTACAACTTCTGCCTTTTTTGATATCAATAAATGCCAGGTTATTCAAAAGGCTAATACTAATAGCTAGAAGCATACCTAAAATTTTCCTCGCCTTCATGGCCATCACCCATTCCCTCATCGCAGCAGCAGGCACATCCTTAATCATAGGAACTGCTGACCCAATGGCATTGGGTTTGGCTGTCCTGGGTTCGCAGCTTCCTGACATCGACACCACCACCTCAACCATCAGCAAAATCTTCTTCCCCCTCAGCAGCTTCATGGAAGATAGATTTCCCCACCGCAGTATCACCCACTCTCTTTTGGCGACGGGTTTGATTGCGGCTGTCTCCCTCCCCATCGGCTACTTCCTGGGCAATTAGCTGAGTGCGCTGCCGAAGGCACTCGCTGCGCGAGACCGCACTCTCGTTAGGTCATTTACTCGCCTGTTTCTCCGACTACTCTACTTCTGCTGGTAGTACAATTACGTTTAACGAGGAGTCGGCGATCGCTGTTTTAAGAGGGCAGTACGCAATTGGGACAGTAAACACCAAAATCGTTCAACCTGCGCCATTTAAGGGATGACCGTTCAATTTCCCCAAAACAGCCTGATGTTTCTGCCGCGCTGACCTTTCCTCGGTCGATGTGCGCTGGTTGCCGATAGTCGATAGGTGGATTTCGATAATCTCGTCAATTCTTTCGCTCGATGGCATCGAGTTCCCGACATATTTCGGCGGCCAGCCGATAATCCACACTTCCCGTTAAAGTAGCTCCGTCAAAGTGGCTGCCAGCATAGCAGCCGGGGTTATGGCAGCGGGGCAGTTTATCCCGGTTAAAGGTTTGAAAACAAGGGAAGCACAAGGTAAACTAATTATGATAAAACATTAATATAGAGGTTCTCACACCTGTGTGGCACAGTTAAACCTTTGCTGATTAAGCTTTTTAACATTGATAATGTACCTCCTGCGAACAGGAAATACTATAAATAAGCGGTAAAAATGAAATAAAATTAAGGGGAAAATTAATTATGCAACTAGAAGATTATTTCTTATTTATCTCCGAAGATGATATTAGAATCAAAGGTCATCGGCTCGGAATTGACAACGTACTCTTTTATTTCTTGGAAGGCTATACCCCAGAAGAAATAAATGCTATCTATCCCGATCTAAGTTTAGAGAAAATCTACGCAACTATTACTTATTATTTACAGAATCGGCAAAAAATTGATGCCTATTTATTGCGCCTCCAGAATTGGCGAGAGACTCGCTACCATGAAGCACTGAAAAATCCTTCGCCTCAACGAGAAAAGATGAGAAGAATTAAACAGCAAAGGCAAGATTCTGTCAAGGTATGAAAATCAAGTTTTTACTCGATGAAACCTTATCCCCCCGCTTGAAAGTCGCTGTCTTAAGGTTAAATCCAGAGATAGATATTTTACGCATTGGAGAGCCGAATACACCACCGTTAGGAACTCTTGACCCTGATGTTTTACAGTATTTAGGATTATCTCAACGACTCTTGGTGACAGATAATCGTACCAGTATGCCTGAACATTTAGAAGAATATTGGCAAAAAAATCAACAAATCTGGGGACTGTTTTGGATACGTCCCACAACAACAATGGGAAAACTAGCCGAAGAATTAATTATGATTTGGGAAACTACCGAAGCAGAAGAATGGATCGATATTGTCGATTGGATTCCTTTTTAATTAATGATATAATAAGATTATTGCCGTCCTTTTTATGCTTAATTATTAATTTGAATGACTCGCCAAATTCATGAACAATTTGCTAAGGAATATTTAGAGGAATTACTAACACCTCTAGGGACGATTAGAAAAAGTAAGAAAGTAAAAAGTGAGGTTCAAGAAATCGATGTCTGGTTTGAACCATTTAGCTCACCTCCTCCCACTGAGTTACCTTTAGGATTACTTGGAAAAATGGCGGCTACTTCCTGTTTGTTTGAACCTTTCCGCAATCCCCCGACCGAGGTAGAGATTCGCAGTTGTTTGTCAAAGTTATACACGGTTCATGGGGATGTCTTGAGAAAAGCGAAACGGTCAAACAAAACTCTAACAGAAGCTGAACTACCAGTTCTCTGGATTCTAACGCCCACCTTTTCAGCTAGAATGATTGAAGATTTCGGGACTCACAGCGATGAGAGTAATTGGTTAACAGGGGTTTACTTTTTAGCGAAGTCTCTCAAAGCGGGCATCATTGTCATTCATCAATTACCAGTAATTGAAGACACCTTATGGTTGAGGGTATTAGGTAAAGGAGGAACTCAAAAACGAGCAGTTGAAGAGTTAGTTGAACTGCCAGAACGCAATCCTTTTCGAGAGAATTTATTGGAAATTCTGGCCAACTGGCGCAAGAATTTAGAGTTGAGAGATAATTTAAGTACAGAAGAACAGGAGGACATCATGAATCTATCACCAGCTTATTTACAACAAAGGGAAGAGTGGAAGCAAGAAGGGATACAACAAGGTAGTTTAGAAGAACGGTATTCCCTGATAACCAGTCTTCTGGAAGGACGCTTTGGCCCCCTAGATTCGGAATTATTCAGTCTAGTAGAAAAGATTGCCCAACTTCCCATCTCGGAACGCACCGCTTTACTTCTTTCTTTAGCGAATTTATCCCGCGAGGAATTGTTGGAAAGATTGTAAATTTCGTTTCTCGCTCTTCTTACAGTCGTTCAACGATAATTGTTTTCCTTTTGTTTTTGCCGATAAGCTTCAAATTCGGGGTTACTGGCAAGAATTTGACGAACGCGCTCGCGACTTATGCCGTATTTATCCCCTATTTGCTGATAGCTTAATCCTTGTCTATGGAGTTCTAAAAAATCGTAGCTTTTTTGCAGTTTTTCCTTTCTCTGTGCATCCCGTCTTGGGGTTGGACTCTTATCGCTAAGGTGTCCTACTATTTCCCTTCCCAACTCAGTCAAAGAATATTGAGAATCGTGGAAACTAACCAATCCTTGTTTTTCCAATTCTTTAAGTATTTTATGTACTCTGGTTAAATTATGAGCAGTTGTTGCCAATTGCCGAGATGGATCGGAAAGTATCCCCATTGCCGAATCGATTTGAATCGGATAATCTAACATCCCTTTCAGAATCTGTTTCTGTTTTACTTGGAGATTGGCGATCATCTCTTCTAAATGTTGAAAGTCTTCATTTTCATCCATCAGAATTACCATTTTAATAGACCTCTCCTTAGTCTGATAAAATCACAATCAGGAGATATTGTCAACAACTAACCGTAGCTTACCCAGTCGTTTATCCGTTGCTGATGCACTTTTTGAAAAATAGTGATAAACTCAACCGTATTGGGTACAATCTTCCTCTCGGAGAGATTTAAGGAAAAATCGGGAGAAAAAGCGATGACAGAACGAGAAACATCGGACAAAATAGAAGCGGGCGGGGGTTTTCCCGTATTGCAATATTGGGCGGAAAAAACCCTCTCTCCTCAAGGGGTTAAACTCTGGCAAACCTTAAATCATAAAAGTGCCTGTTTAGCTTGCGCTTGGGGAACGGGAGGACAAAAAGGCGGTTTTGTCAACGAAGCGGGGGAAAGTCTGCAACGTTGTCTCAAAAGTGTCGAGGCGATTACCTCCGAATTAATGCCAGGTATTAAAACTGATTTTTTTCAGACCTATCATCTCGCTCAATTACAGTCCTTAACTTCCCTAGAATGCGATCGCTTGGGTCGTTTCAGTTATCCCGTCCTCTTAAAAGCCGGAGAAAGTCACTATCAACGTATTAGTTGGGAAGAAGTGTATCGATTAGCCGAACAAGCTTTTCGTCAACCGTCCGAGACCATTGCCTCCTATAGTTCTGGACGTTCTTCTAATGAAGCCGCCTATCTCTTACAATTGTTTTTCCGGGCATTAGGAAGTAATAATTTAGCCGATTGTTCCGATCTCTGTCATGCCGCCTCGACCGTAGGCTTAAAACAGGTTTTCGGAACCGGAACTTCGATGGTCAGTCTGGAAAGTTTAAAACAAGCCGATTGTGTGGTGTTAATCGGTTCTAACGCTCCGGCTAATCATCCTCGCCTGATGAATGAATTAATTCAAATTCGTGATCGCGGCGGTAAAATTATTATTATTAACCCGCAAATTGAAGTCGGATTGGTCAAATTCTCCTCACCCGCTTTTCCGATTAAATCCCTATTGCGGGGCGGTTCCGATATTTCAACTCTCTACCTACAGCCGATACCGGGTAGCGATACTGCCCTATTCGTCGGATTACAAAAATCTTTAATTGAACAAAATTTAGTGCGGTGGGATTATCTCAAATCCCGTACAGAAAATTGGCAATCTGTTATAGATTATGCCCGACAAACACCATGGGAAACCATTACTAAAACCTGCGGTTTGTCCCGAGAAGAAATTGAAGCAACCGCCGCCCTTTTCGGCAATTTAGAGCGTGTGGTTTTCGCTTGGGCGATGGGGGTTACACAACAGGAAAATGGGGTAGATAATATTATCAGTATTGCCAATACCGCTTTAATGACGGGAAATGCTGGCAAAATCGGAGCCGGAACCATGCCAATCAGAGGTCATTCTAATGTACAGGGCTTCGGTTCTATGGGCGTTACAGTGAGATTACGTCAGGAAATCGCCGAGGCACTTGCTCAACTTTTAGGAAAGCCATTAAATATAACCGGCGGTTATGATACCAGGTCATTAATTGAAGCTGCCGAACGGGGAAAAATTAACACTCTTTTCTGTTTGGGAGGTAATCTTTATGGAGCAAATCCAGATTTAACTCAAGCCAAAAAAGCCTTAGCTCAAATTGATACGATTTTTTATGTAGCTACTAAGCCAAATTTAGGACATTTCCAGGGATTAGCCCGACAAAATACGATAATTTTACCCGTCTTCGCTCGTTTTGAAAATCCTCACCCGACAACCACCGAATCGGGCAATAATTTTGTCCGTTTTAACGAGCGGGGAAGCAGTCATCTACAGGGTTCCCATGTGGATATCATCTCGGAAGTAGAACTGTTAACAAATATTGCCGTCAAGGTTTTAGGCACAAACCCGATTGATTGGTCGAGATTACACGACACCGCCTATATTCGTCAGTTAATCGCCAAAACGATTCCGGGCTATCAAAAAATCGGGCAATTAGATCAAACCCGAACAGAATTTACCATTAGCGGACGGATTTTTACCGAACCCCATTTTCCGACCTCAACCGGAAAAGCGCAAATGTCCGTCACCCCTTTACCCACTTTAAAAGCGCCGCAAAAGCAAGATTTTAACCAACCGGAAAATGCCCCCGGAATTGCCCTGATTCTCGGAACAGGACGCAGTTATGGACAACATAATACCGTCGTTTATCAAGTGGGCGATAAATACCGGGGAATGCCTCACCGTCATTGTTTATTAATGAACGTCGAAGATGCCAAAAAAGCGGGCCTTCAAGAACATCAACGAGTCACCGTCCAAGGAGATGCCGGCAAATTAGAAAATATCGAACTTATTTTCGGTCCGATTCGCGAAGGTGTTGGCTTTATGTTCTATCCCGAAGCCAATGTTTTATTCAAGGCTAAAATCGACCCTCGCTGTGGAACCCCCGCTTATAAACGAGTTCCCGTCTGGGTTTTTTAGTTATCAACTCCTCTAATTTTCTTTTTTGGAAATAATGAAATAGAGTTAAGCAGGTAGGCAAAATTATTTGTAGGATGGGTTAGGGGTAGCGTAACATGAGCAGGCGTTGGGTTTCATGCTTCAACCCAACCTACGTTCATCTTATATTTAGTTCCACCCACCCACTTTTTTGGAAATAATGAAATATAGTTAACCAAGCCAACCAACGAATTGAGCAGAATGAAAAAGCTATGGTCGGTTTGATCGCATTTCTGTTATCTTCTTCTTACCGTCATTAAAGTAAGTAGCCATGGACAAGTTTTTACTAACCTTATTAAGCATAGCAAGTTTATTGGCCGTCGCGATGGCTACCCCTAGCATTGCAAGTCCCGCATCTGGAACGACGAACTTGCAACTAGCTCAAAATCCTAACTGTAACAATCCCCAGACTCAAAGCGAAATGAACATTTGTGCCAGCATCGCTTATCAAAACGCCGATCGCAAGTTAAATCAAGTTTATCGACAACTACTGCCAAAACTGTCAGCTGCTCGCAAACAAAAATTAATTACCGCCCAACAAGCTTGGATTAAGTTTAGAGACAGCAGTTGCGAATTTGAAAGAAGTGCCTATGAGGGAGGCTCTCTAGCTCCCATGATTTACGGTAATTGCTTGGCAGCTGTCACCGAGCAGCGTACCAAAGATTTGCAAAGATATTTAGAAAATAGCGATCTCTAAGTCAGAATCGCCGTTGATATTACCGATAATTCCTTAGACGTTTACTGCACAACAGCCTAAGCGGGTGAGGGGAATCGAACCCCTATCATTAGCTTGGAAGGCTAGGGTTTTACCACTAAACTACACCCGCATTTTCTTAGCACTTTCGTTAGCATAACACGAATTGCCAATTTTTACAAGTAGGGATTTTCAGCTTGTGAATCGCCCCTAGATGGTCAAAAATTGCCTAAAAATCCCGATCGCTCGGTTATTTCCCCGATTTGGCTAAAAGTTTTCTCCACGCGATCGAGGTCTAATTGGGAGAAATTATCGATCGCCCAGTTAGACACTCTCTGCATAAAATGGAAGGGGTAGGTATGAGCGATTCCCACCACCTGCATTCCCGCTCTTTTTGCCGCTTCGCAACCAGCAAAAGTATCTTCAATCACCAGACATTCCCAGGGTTGCAACTGTAGATTAAAATTCCAACGATTGAATCTTTCTACGGCCAGTAAATAACCATCCGGTTGAGGTTTACTGGTGCTAATCTCATCCCCGGTGACAATGACACTAAAGTAATCCCCAAGGCCCGTCTGTTGCAAGATCGATTCTACTTCCGAGCGTATTGCTCCCGTCACCAAACCGATTTGTAGATCCCTGGCCTTAACCCGTTTTAAAAAAGAGTATATCTCTTCATAAATAGGAAGTTTCTCTAATTTTCCTAATCTTTCTCGGTATAAACTCGCTTTTTTGTTAATTAACTTGGTCAGATACTCCTCGGTTACTTGACGACCGCGACGGGTGAGAACATTACGCAAACAGACGCGATCGCTTCTTCCCAGACATAACTCCGCAAATTCCGACCCTAGGGGCAGTAAATTTTCCCCGATCAAGATTTCATTGATTAACTCTTGATGGATCGGTTCATCATTGATGATCACCCCATTAAAATCGAACAGAACAGCCTTTAACATCAATCTTAGACAGAAAAGCTAATAAATACTCAGTGTTCTTGATTATACTAAAGTTTTTCGTCGGGGCCGGGTGTGGGTAAGCTAAGACCCATTTTCCCCCAATCCCCCAACTCCCCTCGACATCGGGGGGGTCGGGTAGGGTTGATTCATGAATCAACCCTACTGTGAATCAACCCTACTGTGAGAGCAAAAACCAAAAATATAACAAAAGAATTTAGGCCATTGTTTCCGATACCCAACGACGGAATAATTCCACAGCAATCCGATAACGAGAGTCTTGGCATTCGATGACATGATGATTTTCAAGGGTTTTTAGGGCCCGGTCGAGAGTTGTGGCAGTTAATCCGGTGCTGGACAGTAAATCTCCCCGGGTTAATCCTTGCAGATGGGGAGAAAGAACTATTAAAATCTCCCCTTGTCCGGCCGGCTCTTGTTTAGCCTGTTTCCAGACACCCGTAAAATAATAATTCCCCCTTTGGAAAAACTCAGCATCGATAGCTTTTTCCACATCTTCCACCTGAAAACGAATATCTTGGGGACGTTGCAACTCAAAGACCTGTTTATTATAAAAACGTACCAGATGAAAGCCGATCAGTTGTACTAGATAGGGTTGACCGTGGGTAAGTTGATAAATTTTGTCCAAAGCGGATGGGGTATAGTCTAGGGGAAAATCCTCGTCTTCCCCAACGGGATTAGCGAGGATAACGCGAGTAGATTCAGGAGAGAGGAAACTAACTGGAATCGGGTAAACACTGCCAAAAAAAGGATGAAAATAATCGGCAGTCATCTCCTCTAGGGTATGTAATCCGGCAAAAACAAAAGCTAGACGCGGACTACTCTGGACAAGGGAACGCAGATAGCCAAGGAAATTCTGGGGGAGGGTATTCGCTTCGATTAAATCCTCAATTATCTCGAACTCATCGAGGGCAATAATTAAACCGGTTTTAGCTTTTTCCGGCAGAATCTGGCGCATCAGACGGTCTAAATAACGATTAAAATACATTTCTGGATGTTGGGAGATTTTTTCCTCTTCTGGGGCATCAATTGCTAAAGTTTGGGCGATTTCCTCAGCCATAGTCAGGAGAACTTCGGCTAGGCTGGTTACTGTGGCCACGCGCTGTAAATTAATGTAGATAACCGAGACATTTGGTGGAAGATAGGCCTCCAGATTGCGTAGAATCGAAGTTTTACCCATGCGACGATGACCATAGAGAACCACGGAGGATAGGTTATCTCCCGACCACATTGACTGAAGTTCCCGCAGGATATCCTCACGACCAACAAAGCGTTGACCGATCACCGGATCACCGATAATGTAGAGATTAGGAATCTGTTGGGTAATAGTTACCGTTCCCACCGTTTTCGCGATGGATGTGCTAATTTTTGCCCATTTTTCGGCGATAGAAAGGATTAATTCTTTTTCTGCTTGGGGTAAATTGGCCGCCTTTTGGTCGGTTATATCCCTTAATTCCCCGATAATCCGATTAAGAGCGAGGGATCTGACCTGTTGGGAGTAACTTCTCTGGACTAAAGCCATTTCTGTGATAACTAGATTTAAACTGCTGATAGCTTGCCAAGTTTGCGGACGTAATGACGGTTCTGCGGCAATGGGGGCAACCTCCAGGGAAGCGATACTATCGGGAGTTGCTGCCTGACTAAATCGGTGTAAAGTTTGGGCGAGGCTATACATTTCTTCCCCGTAGGCGAGGGAACGTACCACAGCAAAGGCTTTTTCGGCTTTTTCGGTGTCCTGTTGGTGAAGATACCAAAAACCGGCGGCGGCGGCACGAGCAGGGGTATCGAGACGGATTTTGCTGTCAGTAAGAGAAAACAGTTTCGCGGACGCATATTTTAACAATTGCCAATCGGAGGGATTTTCTGCCAGACGGGAGACGCGATAGATAATTTCTGCCTCTGGGAATTGCGATAAAACGCGGTTAATGGCGACAAGGACAGGAATAAACTGGTGGCTGTACCGAAGGTATTGATTGAGGTTATTAATAGCTGTTTCCCAGTCTTGCTGTAACCATTGTTGTAGAGTCGAGGTTAACCCCGGCAGCGGTAGAAGGGTAATACGGGGAAAAAGTCGCCCTTGGGGACCGGCCAAAAGCCCGATTAGCCAATTATCAGGACGGAAAAAGGCGAATATAAACCCCACGCCGGACCCCACGCCCGACAACACGCCAAACAACACGCCGGACGCCACGCCAGACACCACGCCCAACCACACGCTGAACACCACGCCGAACCTCACGCCGTACAGCACGCCCAACCACACGCCCAACACCGCGCCCGACACCACGCCCGACACCACGCCCGACACCACGTCCAACCCCACGCCCAACCCCACGCCGTACACCACGCCCAACCCCACGCCCGACACCACGCCCAACCCCACGCTCAACACCATGCCGTGCAACACGCCGGACACCACGCCGGACACCACGCCGAACACCACGCCGGACACCACGCCGAACGCCACGCGCACCCAATCAACAGAAAGTCCTAAATTTGCCGCTATGCTATAGATAATCAGAGGGGTAATTACAGTTAAGAGAAGACCCTGAATCCCTAGACGCAATTGTACGGGATGGTCGCGGAGAAATTGTATTTTATCGCGCCATGTTTTCTGTTCTTTTAATTTATCGCCGCCGCCTCTCGTTTCCACATACCAGCGCACTGCTTGGGGAAAATAAAACACCCAGTACAACAGCAAAAGATAATCAAAAGGATTCCATAAAGATAAATCGCGTTTGAGTTTAGGAGCGAGATTAATTCTGGGGACGGTGCTTTCCTTCATAATTTTTATCTCTAGCTATTTACCCGGTGATGGTTTATTAAGTAGTTAGGTGTTACTCAAGGTAGGGTTGATTCATGAATCAACCCTACTATTCAGCACCCCCCTTATCAAGGGGGGTAGGGGGGATCAAACCCCCTTATCAAGGTAGGATCAAACCCCCTTATCAAGGTAGGATCAAACCCCCCTTATCAAGGGGGGTAGGGGGGATCAAACCCCCCTTATCAAGGTAGGAGCAAACCCCCCTTATCAAGGTAGGGTTGATTCATGAATCAACCCTACTATTCAGCACCCCCCTTATCAAGGGGGACAGGGGGGATCAAACCAAAAATTAAATCAACTTATTGTTTAGTTATAACCTAAGTTCGGGATGCTGAGTTATTGACTTTGGTTTGATAAAGTTTAAAACAACTTTGCATCACCTCTCGCGGCTTTCCTTGACTTTGGCTAACAAGAGAACTTATTTCCTCCTCAGTAAAAGTCACTCCGGTTTGACTTAGACGATGACTAATAAACTCTTTAATTTTAGCTTCATCCCATAATTTAATCGGAAATTGTTGACAAATTCCCTCGAAAGGTGAATCACCTCCTTTGTTATCAGGAAATAAAACATCAAGGGGACGATTAGCCGCTACTACTAATCTTAAAGGTGGATCGGGACGATTAGCTAACTCTCTTAATTGACTTCTAAGCTGATAGCTGAAATATTTTTGAGTCATATTATCTACCACATCCAATAATAACAGGATTTTATGTTTTTCTAATTCCCTAGTTAATCTAGTTCCTTTGAGCGGTTTATCGTAAGGTACAGCTATACCAATCTGATGACATAATTCATAATAAAAATCCTTATCTCCTGCTAATCCTTCTAAGTTGAGATACAAGGGTTGTCGATGACTAAGTAAATACTCCCTTGCTTGATGGTAAATTCCCCAAAGCAGGGTGGTTTTTCCCGTTCCCCTTTCCCCGATAATAGCAGCACTACTGCCGGAATTTAAAACCTCAAAAATATCTTTAATTTCTTGTTCCCGGCCAAAAATCTGCTGAATTTCTTTAATACCTCCGGAAGTGGGTTTAAAAGGATTATGGGCATTTTTTTGGGGTTGTAATTGCGGAAAATATTTAAAAATAGTCTGAACTGGAATCGCTCTTCCTCCTAAATCACTATACTCATCTCTGGTTTTATTCACCACTCCGCACACTTTCCCCGTGCGTAAATTTAACAGAGGTGAACCACTAAAACCGGGTTGTACTTGCCCTAATTTAAACTTGATTAGGGGGTTTTCATCCCCCGTTAAACCTATATACTCAAAGTCACTAGGATCACCGTTCGGATAATCGTTGGTATAGCCAAAAGTGTATAATTTATCTGTTAATTGTAAATCGTGATCAAAATCGACATATTTGTGATCTAAAGACGAGTTTAATTGTAAAAGAGCCAGATCGATCCCGTCTAGATTCGGCAAGTCGATAATTTTAGCCCCAGAAATTTGACCTTGCCAAATTATCTCGATAGTCTCGTTATTATCCCGCGCATCTTTTACCACATGAAGACAGGTCAAAATTAACCCTTGTCCCACAAAAAAGCCTGTTCCTGACCCATAGATTAACTTTAACCTGACAGTGTACGGGGGTAGAGATTCCGGGGTAAGCATTTAATCAATTTATCCTCCCCATTCCAGAGTAATTTTTAAATTTCCCTTTCCTTCACCTTCCACAATTAAAGCGGTTAGTTTACCAGATTTTACCCTGACTTCTACCCCAAATTCTACGGTTGCCTTTTTGGGCTGCACTTTACTTATCGTAGCAGCGATCGATTCAGTAACTGCCTCAATTGTATCAGCGACACTTTGAAAGTCAAATATTTGATCGGATACTTCCCGTTCACCACCGAAACTTCTCGCTTCCACTAACATGGTGACATTTTCTTTAACTTTCACTGAAATAATCTCAGATCTAGATTCTGGCATAAGGCTCCTCCAATGACCCGTTTATGGTTTTCTCGATTGCTTCTCGGACAAACTTATAGCGGAAGTAAAAAGGCTTATATATATTTCGGCACGGATTCCCATTATAATAAAAAGTATAGGTCAAATCGAGGGATTTTGTCAAGTCTTTTTTGCCACTAATCTATATAATTTTCGGGTTGCCTACCAGTCATTGCCCTGAAAAAAATTAGGTTCCCCTATTTGTGCCACGCAACGGAGGGGGTTATAAGGAATAAAACCCCGATAGACACAGACATTGCTGCGATTTTTGTCAATTGTTTTCGCTCTAGAACAAACTAATCAATTAAGTCTCTTGCCAGATAAGGATTTAGTCAATTTATGCCCCTATATCGAACCATACCAAGTAACGAAGAGCCTTTCAGTTTTTCTATTAAGCTCAACATATATTTGAAAGTTTGGCGGTCACTCCTCATTTTACCTGACTGTGATCGCTTTTACTTTTGATATTCTGATGGGAGAATGAAACAGCCCTAGGAGCGCATTAGCTTTTCGGTGGGATGCTTATACGCGATTGTTCATATTTTTGTACCAATTTAAGAGTCACTGATAATTGCTGATTGTCGGTATTTCTGCAAATGTGAGATGTACCCATCAAAAAGTAGCAGCGATTGGAGTGATTGGGGGGAAAATTCCGGGACTTTTTCCCTGAAAATTAGGTAATTGGCCACCTCAAAACCGGTAAAACCCCACACCCCACACCCCACACCCCACACCCTGCCCCCAGGAAAAACTTTTTCAGCAGACCCTATTTAGTCAGTTAAATCTACATTTCGTAGCCAAACTTATTGGCATCTACTTCTTGTAAATTAATATCGATTAAACCGTATTCTGACCAGCGTTGGGAAACCTTGACCGCCATGGCCGGATCCGACTCCAAAGGTTCCCCCCACTGGTGGTCCGTTTCGGGATACATTTTTGTCGTGGCATCAATTCCCATTCTCCCCCCCAAACCGACCTTTTCGCTGGCAAAATCGAGGCTATCAAAGGGGGTTTCCGGGAGAATAAACACATCGCGAACCGGATCCACTTTAGAACTAATTGCCCAAACCACTTGCCGGGGGTCGCGAATATTAATCTCCTTATCGACGACGATGACAAATTTAGTATAGGTGAACTGGGGTAAGGCACTCCAAAAAGCTA
Organism: Microcystis sp. LE19-10.1B; assembly: GCF_027530565.1. NCBI lineage: Bacteria > Bacillati > Cyanobacteriota > Cyanophyceae > Chroococcales > Microcystaceae > Microcystis > Microcystis sp. LE19-10.1B. The sequence goes on from NZ_JAPZQM010000736.1 coordinate 14,578, forward strand.
AGGCCGCTCGCCGCGCTTGTCCGGGATAGGCTTTATCAATGGAGATAATCGCCGCTTTATAGCTTAAAGCTTCCATCGGTAGGAAAAAATCCCTGATTTCTGACACCTGTTGCCGTAAAATCGGTGTATAAATACGATTAAGTGCGATCGCCATCATCGCTTCTTCCTTGGGAGGACGACCGCTAAAAGTGGTTAAATAAATGGGGTCGCGACGATGGGTCATGCAGTGGAAATGAATCAGAGGTGAATCTTCCACACCGCCATAGTAACCCATGTGATCACCAAAGGGTCCATCTGGCAATACCTCTCCGGGAGTAATTGTTCCTTCGAGGACGATTTCTGAGTCGGCCGGCACTTCCAAATCGAGGGTTTTACACTTGGCTAACTGTACCCCAGAACCGCCGTACAATCCCGCAAACAGCCATTCTGAGAGATCTACGGGGATAGGAGTGGCAGCGGCCATGATAATCAGAGGATCAACCCCTAAAGCGATGGCTATTTCTAATTTTTTGCCCATCTGTGCCGCTTTTCGCAGGTGACGCGCCCCACCGCGCACGGATAACCAGTGGACGGTCATGGTATTGTGAGACTGTAGCTGTAAGCGATAGACACCGACGTTAGGGGTTCCCGTTTCGCAATCTTTAGTAATTACTAGCCCTAGGGTGATAATCTGGCCTGCATCGCCAGAATAGGGGCGAATCATCGGAATTTTCTTTAAATCTACCTCATCCCCCTCTAAAATCACCTGTTGACAGGCAGGGAAAAAGTTACGGTTGGGTTTGGCTTTCAGGACATCAAATAAAACTTTACCAAAATCGATCGCTTGGGAGAGTTTTTTCGGCGGTTTCGGTTGTTGCAAGAGGGCGAGTTTTTTGCCTAAATCTTCCAATTCTTCGGGTTTATTCAGGTTCATCGCCCAACAGATGCGTTCTACGGTTCCCATCAGGTTAATAGCGACGGGAAACTCGGCCCCTTGCACGTTTTCAAACAGTAGGGCCGGCCCCCCCACCTGTAGCATCCGATTAGCGATCTCGGCAATTTCTAAATCGGCAGAGACCGATGCACTAATGCGGCGTAATTGGCCACGATCTTCTAAAAGCTTAATAAATCCTCGTAAGTCTCTAGCCATGATGAAGAAATGTAAATAAATCCCTGTCTCTATTATCTCTTAGGGCGGCAGTTTCGGTGGGGGATAGTCACCGGTTTGAGAGTTGGAGGCGATTCTCGTCTAGAATTAAGTAAAAAAATCCCCATCTTGCCGGGGTCATTCCTACCCCTAAGTTTATGCTTATTCAGCCCAGAGGTCAACATGATTAAGGATATTGAAATTAGTAATTTTAGATGTTTTGAGCATACCAAAATTGAAGGTTTTGAGCGAGTTAATTTAATTGGTGGTAAGAACAATTCAGGGAAAACTGCCCTGTTAGAGGCAATATTTTTGTATAGTTATCCCTATCCAAATACTATTCATCCCTACATCAGAGGAATCATTCGTAGGCAATCTTTAGCAGTTGTTCGGGCTGTTCCCAAAAATGCTTGGGATGATTTATTATTCAATCTTGATAGAAAAAATATTATTGAGTTAAAAGGCTCCCAATCTAATCAAGGGGATAAATTGGTAAAAATATCGATTTCTGGTTCTCTTAAAGATAGTGTTCTAGGCATCTCTGAAGACTGGCAAAAATTATACGATTTTATTGCTAAAGATAAATCAGTTATTTCTATCTTAAATATTCACACAAGTTTTGACCATGATCATGACTCAAATGATGAGCAAATGAACTATTTTTTAATTGCCAGTTCTAAGGAGATACTAGCTTTACCTAATGGGGGTGATGAGGAACCAGTAATCATTGCCGCATCTGTCAATAAATCTTTGCAAGAATTGAGCGAGGCCTATACTAAAATAGTTTTTAATGAACAGGAAGAAGAAGTGCTAAAAGCTCTACAAATTCTCGATCCGTCCATTGAAAAAATAGAAAGTTTTTTTCTGGGTGAACCAAATTTATATCTGAAAATAAAAGAGAGAAAACGCCTACCCATATCTCTGTTTGGTGAAGCTATTAATCGTCTGATAGAGATGATTTTTGCTCTACTCATCAATCCTAAAAAAATTATTTTTATCGATGAAATAGAAAATGGTCTTCACTATACTGCTTACCCAGATATTTGGAAAACTTTATTCCGATTAGCTATCGAACTAGATAGCCAAATTTTTGCCACAACCCACAGTTTAGAGATGATCCAAGCTTTTGCCGATGTGGGGTTAGAATATTATCCAGAACAGGGGGCCTATTTTGAACTAGCAAGGAGTCCCAGAACTGATAAAATTATTGGTATTAAAAGACAATTAAGCACTTTAGAGTACGCCTTAAAACATGGCAATGAGGTGAGAGGTGAGTAACTTATTAATCGTCGAGAGCAAGAATGATAAAATTTTTATCGAAGCCCTAGTAAAATACTTAAATATTAACAAAATTCAGTTAGATAAACCGATTTGCTTTGAGGAAGATGACTATAAATGTTTACAGGGTTTAGATAAAGCTAAATTAACCAGCACTTTCGATGAAATTAAGGCGACTCTTGGTAAAAAAGCTATCCCTAAAGTTGGTATTATTATCGATCAAGATTCTGATACTAAGACAGAGCGACTAAATTGGCTTAACGATTGTCTGAAAAAGGTGTATCCAGAAGCGGAAGATATTAGGGAAACCAGTCAGCTTTATAGATTGACAACAATAGAAGATCAAATCACAGAATTTGCTTGTTATTTTACCAATGTGGAAGGACAAGGAGAACTAGAAACAGTTCTCAAGAAGATTAAAAATCAAGATTCCACCTATGCGGATTGTTTAGAAGACTGGAGAAATTGTTTAAACAAGCAAGAAAAATCGATTAAAGACAAAGATTTTGATAAGTTTTGGATTAGTAACTATTTACGATTTGATACCTGTTCCACAGAAGACAAAAAACAAGCTGGCAGGAAATGCAGTATGAATGGATTTGATTATGTTATGAAAAACAAACGTCATATTTGGAACTTTGAGCATGAGGTATTAAATGAACTCAAAGAATTTTTACAACTATTTGCTGTCTAATCAAAAATCCCCCTAGAAATCTAGAGGGATTGAGAGATATATGGAGGGCAATTTAGAAGTAAATTGTACCACCCCAGCGCTCGTCTAGACGGGGAGCAACCAACATATAAGCGGCGACGTTATACACATCATCTTCGGTCAGATTGCGTAATTCTGGGAAGATATCCGGACGGCTAACATTGGGATGGAGTTCGCTTAGATCATCTTCACCATCGTAACTGGTGGGATGTTCTAGATAATCAATCAATGCTAACAGATTATCTCTGGGAGGTTCCGCTTTTGCCAGATCGGCCAGACCCAAACTGACGTTATTATTAGTTTTGGTTTTACCTTGCAGGTGACACTTAGTACAATTGGCGACAAAAAGTTTCTGTCCTTCCGTCGCTTGTTCAGAAGTCAAAGTCACCGATTCCCCTGCGTCATTGAGGGTGATGGTGAGGGTTTTTTCATTGAGTTCTAAGGCACTAGCGCCGTTAAGATTGAATTGTAATACAAAAAAGACTACAGCGATCGCTGCTACAATCAAACGTTTGATCATTGTTCTCCTACTCGCAATTGTTCCAAGAAAGGGGATTTTAAGGTGACTAAAAAATTTTCTCCTCTGGGAGGGTATCGATCGATTCTAAGTGATCACGGACACCGAGAAGATCGCAGTTGGGAATAAAGTCAAGGGGACGTTTCCGTTTTAGAGGCGGTTACTCCTGAGCGTTGGGATAAAATCAGTGAGATAATTGCTTTAGCATCTTCTAGGGCGAGATTAGTCTGCCGATCTTTATAGGAGATGCCTAATTGGTCGCAAAGTGACAACACAGATTCATCGGCCAGATCGTACTCTGCCGCAATATCAGCGATCGATAGATCAGCAAAACCCATAGTCTAACACACCCACCAAGGATAGAGAATACTTATTAGTCACCATAATTATCATGCCATTGCCGGGGACATTCTTAACAGTGATCAGTGATCAGCAGTCAGGAGACAGGAGACAGGAGGCAGCTTTGTTCTCCCCATCACCCTACACCCCACACCCCACACCCCACACCCTACACCCTGCTCCCCACTCCCCCATCACCCCACACCCTCAAAATTCCCTAATTTTCCCGACTTTTGGACTATTTACTCCCTAAGATAGAGACTCGTGTAAACAAATTTAATTAAAATCGCAAAAAACCTGAAAAAATACTAAAATGTGATTAAGAATGTTATTTTTAGCGTTGTAAGGCTAAATCTTTCCCGATAACATTGTAATCATACCTCCACACTCTTTTGTACAAAGGGCTGCACCTTTGTTAACTTATGGATATACAACTGATCAACATCGGCTTCGGTAATATTGTTTCCGCTAATCGGGTTATCGCCATCGTTAGCCCAGAATCGGCTCCTATCAAACGCATCATCAGTGATGCTCGGGATAAAGGCTGTTTAATCGATGCTACCTACGGAAGACGGACTCGTGCGGTGATCATCACCGATTCTAGTCATGTAGTGCTGTCGGCCATTCAACCGGAAACCGTGGCTCACCGTTTCGTGGTCAACAAGGAAGCCCCTGTTAATAGTAGCAACTAAGTTATTAACCCCATGCAACCCGGTCAATTAATCGTCATTACTGGCCCTAGCGGTGTGGGCAAGGGTACGCTAGTACGGCATTTACTAACTCGTTTCCCTAACCTCTACCTGTCCGTATCCGCTACTACGCGCCCACCTCGACCGGGTGAAATTGAGGGGGAAGATTACTACTTTCTCGACCGTCCCAGTTTCGAGGAGAAAATGGCAGCCGGAGAATTTCTCGAATCGGCCGAATATGCGGGCAACTACTATGGAACACCCCAATCAGCGATCGCTGCTCAATTAGCAACAGGCCAGACCGTAATTCTAGAAATCGAATTAGAGGGAGCCAGACAGGTGTGTAAAAGCTTCCCCGAAGCGCGGAGAATCTTTATCCTACCCCCCACTTTCGAGGAATTAGAACGTCGTTTGCGCGACCGGGGCAAAGATGCCGAAACAGCGATCGCCCGTCGTCTAGAGCGCGCCCGAGAAGAATTGGCCGCCAGCGAGGAATTCCCCTATCAAATCGTCAACGATGACCTAGAAACCGCCCTAGATGCCATCGAGAAGATTATTTTTAGCCGTTAGCCATCCCATCAAGGGGCAGGAGGCAGGAGGCAGGAGGCAGGAGGCAGGAGGCAGCCTTGAATCAGTTATCAGCTCCTGAAGGACGCAAAGCGCCCTAAAAAGAAAAAGAGAAACTAGGGGCAAGCCCTGATCTTCTAAATCTGGAAGTATCCTGAACTCAAACCGGAGTAACAATGGTGTCATGAGACCCGATTATCAGCAAAGGTCCCTAGGAAAGAGGAAAAAAGAATTGGCGGCACGAGGATTAACTCGTGAACCCGTGGTCGAGAATCAAGTAAAAAACCGGCTCTTCGGTTTGTGTTATGCAACGGACGGGGGTTATAAGGGATGGAACCCTTATATAGAAAGGCATTTAGCGATTTTTGTTAATTGTTTTTGCTCTAGAGCGAACTAATCAATTAAGTCTCTTGCCAGATAACGATTTAGTCGATTTATGCCCACCTATCGAACCATACCAAGTAACGAAGAACCTCAATAATTGATTTTTTCTGAGAAAAAAAATTACAATTCTTCACCTTGAGAAAAATCAATCATTGTAGCTATAGTCCCTACTGGCAATGGGTTTTAACTCTCTTTTCGTACCAACTTGTGTACTAAGAAAAAGGATAATGCAAGGTTTTTGAGAGTCCCAATCGGATTTTCGCAGCATGAACATCGGATTTTAACAGGTCAAAAGCCTTATCTAACAAGGTTTTTAGATTTATTCAGCAAACCCTAAATAGGGTCTGCTGAAAAAGTTTTTCCTGGGGGTAGGAGTCAGTAGCCGGTCGTCAGGAGTCGGTCGTTTCAGGCTTTGTTGCCCTTGTTTTTTGTACCAAGCGATGTACCACAAGAAGGATAATGCAAGGTTTTTGA
>NZ_JAPZQM010000658.1:0-4479 GCF_027530565.1 Microcystis sp. LE19-10.1B
AAGAGTACAAGAGCGACTATCTCAACAATCTGTTATTGGCTCTCCCAGGTTTGGTGGGTAAAATGTATTCTAAGATACATTACTCCTAGCGAGGGAGTGGAGCGAACCACAAAGACACAAAGGACACAAAGATCGATCCTGTGTAAGTTAAACTTATCACACAGAACCTAGAAGAGCCTGATAACTGATAACTGATAACTGTTAACCATTCATTGATAAATATTTAGCCACCGATTGCACATCTTTATCACCCCGTCCAGAGAAATTAATAACAATGCGAGGACTACCATTTACTTGCGGGCAAAGAGTTTCTAAATAGGCTAAAGCGTGGGCAGTTTCTAGGGCCGGAATAATCCCTTCTAAACGGGAAACTCTTTGAAAAGCTTCTAATGCTTCCTTGTCGGTGACACTGTAATATTCGGCGCGACCACTATCTTTTAAAAAGCTATGTTCTGGCCCGACTCCGGGATAATCTAAACCAGCACTAATGGAGTGGGCCTCGATAACTTGACCTTCGCTATCTTGTAATAAATAACTCATTGCTCCATGTAGAACCCCCGGTTGACCTTGGGTAAGGGTGGCGGCGTGTTTTCCGGAAGCGATACTTTCCCCGGCGGCCTCAACACCAATTAAACGCACGGAAGCTTCTTTAACAAACTCATGAAATAAACCCATAGCATTAGAACCACCCCCCACGCAAGCGAGGAGAATATCCGGTGAACCGCCCCATTTTTCCAGACTTTGCTGACGGGTTTCCTGACCAATAACCGCATGAAAATCGCGTACCATCATCGGATAGGGGTGGGGACCGGCCACAGAACCAAGGATGTAGTGAGTGGTTTCCACATTTGTTACCCAGTCGCGAATCGCTTCCGAGGTGGCATCTTTCAGGGTTCCTGTCCCGGCGGCCACGGGTTGCACCGTCGCGCCAAGCAGTCTCATGCGGAAAACATTGAGTTCTTGGCGTTCCATATCGTGAATTCCCATATAAATCACGCATTCTAGACCAAAACGAGCGCAAACCGTAGCGGTGGCCACGCCGTGCTGTCCTGCCCCAGTTTCGGCGATAATTCGCTTTTTACCCATGCGTTTGGCTAATAAAACCTGACCGAGGGCGTTATTAATCTTGTGGGCCCCGGTATGGTTTAAATCTTCACGTTTTAGGTAAATTTGCGCCCCAGTGCCGTCAGCTTTGGCATAATGGGCGGTGAGACGTTCGGCAAAATATAAGGGACTGGGTCTACCGACGTAATCCTTGAGCAGTTGATTTAATTCTTCTTGAAAATCGGGGTCGTCTTGATACTGATTATAGGCCGTTTCTAGTTCACTTAAGGCTGGCATCAGGGTTTCTGGGACGTATTTGCCCCCGTAGCGTCCAAAACGCCCAAAAGCATCGGGATACTGGGTTGCTGTGCCGGCTGAGGCGGCATAAATCGGCGTGATAGTCATGTAAACCTTCGATGAGAGACTTATGATCCATTATAAATCTAAGGGTTTAGTCTCTGGGTTAACCTGAGTTCCAGGGCAATCATCGCCTAACCCACTTAATCATCAAAGGGTGAGCATTGCCCACCCTTTGACTGATTTTACAGCCAAATACTCACATCAACTTTTAACACCTGTCCTAATAGTAATAACCATTTTAATTGAGTCATCGGCCAGGGACAGGCAGCATCTATTGAATTGGACCGCAAAGAATTAAGAACTAGACGACCATGGAAGTAATAATAGTATAATTCCTGAGAGCGATCGAGGGATAATCCTAGCTTTAATTGTTGGCTAACTTCAATTAAACGGGTGATTAAGCGAGTATCCTCCTCCGCCGTTAAAGGATCACCATCGTGTAATAATTTCCCAAGAGATTGCCAGAGCAAACTTTCTAAGGTTTGACGCGCTTCGGGAATATTTAATTGACAGTGTAAATGATTGGCCTCCTTAGCAATAGCAAATAATTGATCGAGATTATTTTCCGTTGCTTGCCGCTGCTCAAAATCTTTTTCTAGGGCATTAATCACCTGTAAACAACGATGAGAAATGGCAATATCGGCCGCTACCTGTAACTCTTGAGGTACGGGCAGCTCATCCCGTTGGAAAGCCGCTAAAATGCCGTAATTATCCCGATAAACTTGGGTGTATAATTGATCGAGACGTTTTTTAGTTTCGGCTGTCACCTTCTGCATGATCCGGTGTCTTTCATCGGCAAAAAGATGGGGTAAAGCAAAGAAGTTTTCTCCCAATCCGCGCCCCATTTCTACGATCATGGTCGAAACACTGGCCTGTTGTAAAGATTCAAAGAGATGATCCTTAAGATTGGTATAGATTAACCGACTGTTAAACGGTTGAATGCAGCAGTAAAAATCCCAACCTCCTAAATGTAGAACAGCAAAGACAAAATGTTCACTTTCTTGGGTAATTTCCGAGGTTAATTCCACCTGTCCCACTGCTAAAGTTAAAGACCCGATCGCTTGTTTTTGATAATCTAATTGACGGGTATTGTAACAATAAATCCGATGATGACTGGGATAATTGGTAAATAGGGAACTAATGGCGTAATGGGCCGCCACCCGTTCCAAATCGACCCGCGCAGAAGTGACCAATTGTCGATAGACATCAGCCCCATCTTGATATAACTTAACGTTACTGGGAGCGAAAGCTAGACGACTGAGGAAATTCATTTCTAATTGAATTCCAGCCACTTCTCCGGCTAATTCCAGGGCCCGGCCAGCATATCTCAAAATTTGCGTACCTTCAGGTCGAGAAATTTCCTCAAAAAACCAGCCACAACTGGTAAACATCAATAAAGCTTGTCTTTGCATTTCTAATAAACGCAAAGCATCGATTTTCTCGCTTTTACTCAGGTTGCGACTTTGATGCAGGGCGAGGAAATGTTCGATCGCGTCTGGGGATCGATCTAAAATAACTGCAATGTAGTCATCCCTTGTCTGCCAAGGATCGCGGAAAAATTCCTGTCCTTGAATCTCATATACCTTAATCAACTCATCTCTGAGCCAATTTAGGGACTCCCGCAGGGGTTTACGCCATTTTTGCTGGTAATTTCCCCCTCCCCCGCAACCACAGTCATCCTGCCAACGATTTACGCCATGGACACAACTCCAAGCGGTCACGGGTTTTAATTCCACTTCCCAAGTCGGGGGGCAAATACTGAGATAATGGGCGAAATTGGTGACTGTCCAGCCGTTTTTTGGGAAAGATTCCGTAAAAGCATAGCTAAGACACTTCTCTGTCCCCTGTTTGTGGTGGCCGAAGGTTTCCCCATCGGTAGCGACGCTGATTAACTGGGAGGGACGATGATCCCCTTTAATTGCCTGTCCCAGACGACCGACGAGAAAATCACTGCTGGCTAGGACATCATTAAAGCCCATATCCCGAGAAATTGGACCATCGTAGAAGAAAATATCCAGATAACGACCATCGGGGATGTAACAGCGATAGGGACGGGTGGGATCGATTTGACCTCCGGCCACCGCGTGCCATTGGGGATGAGGATCCTGGTCGCTAGGGAAAGGACGACAGCGCAGGGCCTGGGAAGGGGCTAAAATGGTGAATTTAATCCCCTCATCGATTAAAGCTGTCACTGTGGCTAAATCAATGGCTGTTTCCGCTAACCACATTCCTTCGGGATCCCGGCCGAAACGATGCTGAAAATCGGCTTTTCCCCAGCGAATTTGGGTGTATTTGTCCTGTTTGTTGGCTAGAGGCAGAATGATATGATTATAGACCTGGGCGATGGCGTTACCATGACCGTTTAAGCGTTGACAACTTTTTTGATCCGCTGTCAGGATGCGTTGGTAAACTTCGGGATCATGGGATTGCATCCATGACATGAGGGTAGCCCCGATGTTAAAGCTGAGATATTCGTAGTTATTAACTATTTTGATCACTTCCCCCCGGTCATTGTAAATGCGCGCAAAAGCATTGGCACGATAACACTCGTGATGGATGCGTTCATTCCAATTATGGAAGGGATGGGCGCTCGGTTGCCGTTCAATTCTGTCTAGATAGGGATTTTCTCGCGGTGGTTGGTAAAAATGTCCGTGAACCGTGATATAAACTCCGTGAGCGGTTTTCAGGGGATCGACCCCCGTATCGGTATAGGAATAAAAGGTTGTAGAAGGATGTTCAACAAGATAAGTCATAGAAAGGCCTAGAAAATCGTTTTTTTTTGAGCGAAAATAGCTGTAGAATGTAGCGACCTGATGTTTAAAAAAACTGAAAACCTGGCCGTTTTTCACGGCCTTGTGGTCACAATATCACATTTTATTTTCCTAGCAAAGCTAGGGTTAACAATTCGCAACTTCTCTATACACAGCACTAAGTAGGGTCTGCTGAAAAAGTTTTTCCTAGGGGCAGGGTGTAGGGTGTGGGGTGTGGGGTGTGGGGTTTTACCCATTTTCATCGGGTAAATTACCTAATTTTCAGGGAAAAAGTCCAGGAATTTTCCCCCCGACCACTCCCATA
>NZ_JAPZQM010000085.1:0-10253 GCF_027530565.1 Microcystis sp. LE19-10.1B
TCTGGGAGTGATCGGGGGGAAATTTAGGCACTTTTTCCCTGAAAATTAGGTAATTGGCCACCTCAAAACTGGTAAAACCCCACACCCCACACCCCACACCCCACACCCTGCCCCCAGGAAAAACTTTTTCAGCAAACCCTAAGTAGGGAGGCACAATTATTTGTAGGATGGGTTAGCGGTAGCGTAACATAATCGGGCGTTGGGTTTCATGCTTCAACCCAACCTACGTTCATCTTATATTTAATTCCACCCACCCACTTAAAACTCAAATCTGATAACTGATAACTGATTACTGATAACTGATAACTGATTACCGGCGCCGGTCTTGCAGTTTTTTATAGACATCTCGCAGGGGGACTTGATGATGGGCGAGAGCGACGAGGGTATGATAAAAAAGATCGGCCACTTCTGAGGCAATAGCATCGCCATCATTATCTTTGCAGGCCATGACCACTTCTGCCGATTCTTCGCCGATTTTCTTGAGAATTTTGTTATCTCCCCCGGCCAAAAGTTTACAGGTGTAGGATTCCGGATGAGGATCGTCTCTGCGATCGCAAATTACCTTAAACAATTCCGAGAGAGTATCGGCTGCTGGCGGTGATTTTTGCCAATTTACCTGGTGAAAACAGCTTCTTTCGCCGGTATGACAGGCGATATCACCGATTTGCTCAATAGTCAGTAAGATAGCATCACTATCGCAATCGTAGCGAATTTGACGCACCTTTTGGATATGGCCAGAAGTAGCGCCCTTGTGCCATAATTCTTGACGAGAACGACTCCAATACCATGCTTCCCCAGTGGTGAGGGTTTTTTCGAGGGATTCCCGATTCATCCAGGCCATCATTAACACTGTAGCATCAAGATAGTCTTGAGCGATCGCCGGTACTAAACCCTGGGGATTATAAGCGATCGCGTCGAGGGGAATAGCGGAGAGTAAAGAGGACATCAGTTTTTTGCGGTCAAGAATTATGCTGGGATAAATTACCCAAAGCTTAATTATATAGCCTTGAGGAATTCCCCTAAATGGCCGCAGAAAATTACATTAACCGTGAGTGAGGAAAGTTTACATTTCTTAAGATAGACAAGAAAATTTCCGTCCGACCAGTTAAGTAGCTGGTTATAATTAAATTAAAAATGGATTTTAGGTTCGATCCCCCCTGCCCCCCTTGATAAGGGGGGTGCCGATAGGCGGGGGGATCCCCCCTGCCCCCTAGGGCTGATTCATTCTCCGAATCTAATTCTTTTTTTTGCTACCTTTAATCGCTTATGAGGCAAGCAAAGCACGACGTTTTTAAAAATTTTCAGATATTTATTCCAAGAAATCGACTAAAAACGTTGCCAGATAAGGATTTGAGAGAATGACATTTGAGAGAATGAAACGACCCTACCCCAACCCCCCCCCCCCCCATGCCCCCCCGACATCGGGGGGGGTGAGAGAGGTTTGGCTAATCTAAGAATAAGCGGTTTAAATGCGTCTTAGCTTAACAACAATCGGATGTCACCTCGATCGCTTGTTCCGATTCAATGATAATCTGATCATTAACGGTAAAATTCCCAGTTTTGATTTCTTCAGCTTTCAAAAGAATTAAATACTCATAAAAAGCCTGTAATGTACACCAAGCAAAACCGGCTTTTCCGTCCCGGATTCCCCCTAAAATAAAGTACATATACAACCAACGCAAGAGGGGACGACAGGGTAAACGCAGGGATAAATCTTTTAAAGCGCGTCTTCTGGCCACTTCGTTATCACCAAAGAATAAATCCCACCATTTCACCGCACCATTTTCCAATTGAGAGAGAGTTTCTCTTGCTTCATCGCTAGAATAACGATTGTGTTTTTCTATCCAGCGACTTAAACCTTTACTACAGGTGTAATGGGGATAGGTTTCTTGCAGAAAACCGGTTGCTCCCAGACAAACTTCTCTTTCCGTGTGACCATAATCGGAAAACCAGACCTGTCCTTTTTTCAATAAACGCAATTGATAGCGGGGATACTGGGTACTGTGACGAATCCATGTTCCCATAAACATCACTCTTTCGGCCGCATAATAACCCACATTATCTGGGGATTTTATTACCTGTAAACATTCTCGGAATAACTCCGGGGTCATCCGTTCATCAGCCTCTAAAATATACACCCATTCGTGTTTAGTGGGAATGGAACGTAACATCCAGCTGCGTTGTTCTCCGTGACTTTCAAAAGCGTGTTGGATGACACGGACGGGATAACGTTGGGCAATTTCTACAGTGCGATCGTTACTAAAGGAATCCACCACAATAATATCATCAGACAGTTGTGCCGATTCAATGCAGGCGGCGATATCGATTTCTTCGTTATGGGTAAGGATGTAGATAGAGAACATGGGCGATTTTTATAGGGTGATGGAGGTTGGGGGTTGGGGGTTGGGGTGTTGGGGTAGTGGGGAATTTAGGTGAAATTTCCCCATCTCCCTATTTCCCCATCTCCCTATTTCCCTATCCCCTATCCCCTATTCGCGTTAGAATCAATACTTACAGGGAAAGCTAAAAGCTAGAAAACCAAACAGGGCATCTAACCTTTAGCTATTCTTGTTCAACGTCACAGTTATCAATGTGTGCAAGACATTGGTAACTGTTATTTTTGTTTCTTGAAGCGGGAAACCATTCCTAAACCACCCACTGCCAGAAGTCCGAGGATAGTACCCGGTTCGGGGACTTTGGTACCAAATTGAGTGAAGTCGTTAGTGGAAGATTGCAGCAGAGTAGCAGTACCAGTGCTGTCGATCCCATATGTATCGATCACTTTGATGCTTTGAACCATGTCACTCGCAATACTGCCCATGGCCTCAGCGCCGTTTACGGATTCTAGGGTTAGAAGCGAAGCACCTGCCAGGGTTTTAATCTCCTTGCTAGCCTTATACGTCCCGACTCCAGATATATCTGTATCGAATAAAACATCGTCGAAATACATCGTGGGGTCGGTAATAGCGACTTGGTAGTGCAATTGACCTTGATTACGACCCATGCCCGCTGGATTGTATTGTACAGTCCAAACACCGCCATTGAGGATGAATGATAGGCCATCGCCGGCAGCAACTTGGGCAACAACGCTGAAATCGGAGAACACTTTGTCGCCTACCACAACGGAATCATAGACCATACCGCCAATAGAAAGACCATACCCTGACCCAGTATTGACAAGCACAGTATCGACCATACCCCCGCCTGCAACGATTGGAACGGTAAAAGTGGCAGCTTGAGCAGGAGCGGCGATAGCGGTGGCGATACCGAGGGTGGCTACACCAGAAAGGATTTTGGTTAATTTGTTGGTTGTCATCATAACTGAATTATGCATCGTTAATTGTGTGTACTATAGCCATCAAAAGAAGTTAAGCAAGCGTTAAGCTCGCTGATAACTTTTTTTGCGACTTGACAGAATTATAGCAAAACTTTTCAAAAAAAACAAGTGTTTTAGAATAGGGTGAGCCCATCTCAAACGCTATTGACCATTGACCAATTTGGTCATCCCCTTGCTGTGTGGGCATTTCAAGCGATACCAGTCAATTAAAACAGTTAGGAACTCTTAACATTTGGTCGATTTTTGCTTAACAATTGAGATGGCAAATTCTCCTCAAATATGCCTGAATCACCCTCTGGGTAAGCAACTCACATAAATCAAGTTCATTTTGTTAAGGATTGTTAAGATGCGCTTCGCTTACCCTGTGTTTTAGAAAATTATGGCTCTTCGGGACTTGGTATGGTTCGATAGGGGGGCATAAATCGACTCAATCCTTATCTGGCAAGAGATTTAATTGATTAGTTCGCTCCAGATCGCAAACAATTGACAAAAATCGCCAAATGTCTTTCTCTATAAGGGTTTCATTCCTTATAATCCTGTACGTTGCATAAGACAAACCGAAGAACCAAAATTATTTTTCGACAGTACCTAGGGTTTGCTGAAAAACTTTTTGCCGCAAACCCTACTTAAAAAAAATCTCTCAATTCTTTACAAAACTTAATCAAGAGAGGTACAATGTATAAAACTTAACAGTCTTGACAGTCAAAACTGGAGTTCGATGGCAATCAACTCCCTAACGGGGAAAACGGGGGGAAGGCAATTCATCCCTACAGTAACTTCCTTTTGCTCCCACAAAAATGTCACCCCAAAACCCCCGGACAAACTCAGGTTTTAGAAAGACCAAAAATCCCGTTGAATATCTCTATCTAAAGAGGTATGACTAATTTTCCTAAATCATCTATAGTTACCAGCGTAGGGCAATGGCAGTATAAAAGTGGACAACTGACTGTCTAAAGTTGGACGATTCTCTCTCGAGAAATTTCTTTAATTAAAACTGGGTTAAGTTAAGTAGTCGGACATAAATTCTGTTGTCTATCTTAAGAAATGTAAATTGCCGCAATTCTTACTGACTCCTGACTTAAAAGTGGCAAGTGGCAAGTGGGGAGAATACACAAAAGCTGTCTCCTGTCTCCTGTCTCCTAGCCCCACCAACAAACTTTTTGCCGCAAACCCTACTTAACAGCTTATATATATGAATACCCTCATCACTATTCGAGAAGCTTCCGATTTACTCGGAGTTAGCATTAAAACCCTCCGGCGCTGGGAACAACAGGGTAAAATTGTCTCAATTCGTACCCGCGGCGGTCATCGCCGATTTCGACCGGAAGATCTCTTACAATCTGGTCAAGCAACCCCATTGATTATTGGCTATGCTCGTGTTAATCGACCTGAACAAAAACCCCAATTAGACACCCAGATAAAAGCGTTAGAAGAATTTTGCCATCAGCAGGGTCAACCCTTTGAAATTCTCACCGATATCGGCGACGGAGTCAGCCACAATCACCCTAATTTTATGCGTCTAGTGAAGATGATTTGTCAGGGTGAGGTGAAATCTCTAGTTTTAACCCATGCGGAAACTATTAGTCTCTTTTGTCATGATTTTATTTTGGGTTTGTGCCGTCTCTTCAAAATCCAAGTCATTATCCTCAATCAAACCCAGGAATCCATTGCAGATGAAGATTTAGTGGACGATCTGCAAGCCCTCATCACCATCTGTTACGATCATCTCTACCCACTACATAACCCGGCTCATCAGCAATTACTAGAATACCTAGGGGCGTTTAAGGATGTCCGTGTGGCTTAAAATTATCCTTGGCCTGGGTTTCTTATCCCTCTTTGTTGGCTGTCTGATGCCGCCTCTACTGTTCCCCGAACCAGGGCCAAGAATAGTAATATTTGAGATGATAAAGAGAATATGATCCCCCCTTGCCCTAGGGTTGATTCAAGGTAGGGTTGATTCATGAATCAACCCTACCCCTTGCCCCCCTTAAAAAAAGGGGGAAAACCAGGAAAGTTCCCTTTTCCAAGCTGGATTGAGGGGGATCAAATTGGCTGACGGCTATATTGACATCCACATTAACGGCAAATGAAACTAGAAACCACGGCGATTAAACGGATTCTCGATGCTAACCTTGACCGCGCCAGAGAAGGACTGCGAATTATCGAAGAATGGTGTCGTTTTGGCTTAGATAATCCCGATTTAGCCCAAGAATGTAAAGAAATGCGCCATCAATTAGCTAGTTGGCACTCGATCGATCTTAAACGACATCGGGACACGGCCGGCGATATCGGCAGGGATTTAAGCCATCCCAGGGAAGAAATCCGGGAGACTGTCGAGGGACTGCTGCAGGCCAATCTCGCTCGCGTACAGGAGGCTTTTAGGGTTTTAGAAGAATACGGTAAACTCTATGATCTGGAGCTAGGGATAGCCTGTAAACAGCTGCGCTATCGGGTTTATCAGCTAGAGAGTAAACTATTAATCTCGCCACCTCTGGAAAAACTGCAAGCATCTCCCCTCTATCTAGTCACTTCTCCTGCCGAAAATCTGCTAGAAATCGTCGAATTAGCCCTAAAAGGGGGGTTAAAATTGGTGCAGTACCGCCATAAAACCGCCGCTGATACCATTCGTTTAGAAGAAGCCGCTAAACTGTGTGAGTTATGCCACCGTTACGATGCTTTGTTTATTATGAACGATCGCGTCGATATTGCTCAGGCCATTCATGCCGATGGTGTTCATCTCGGTCAACAGGATGTACCGATTTCCCTAGCGCGGCAATTTCTCGGCCCAACGGCAATTATCGGCCGGTCCACCACTAATCCCCAAGAGATGGCCAAAGCAATCCAAGAAAAGGCCGATTATGTGGGAGTCGGGCCGGTTTATGCCACCCCCACCAAAGCAGGAAAAACCCCGGCAGGATTGGAATATGTCCGTTATGCGCGGGAAAATTGCCCTTTACCCTGGTTTGCGATCGGTGGTATTGATAGTAGTAACATTAAAGAGGTTTTAGAGGCAGGAGCGCAACAGGTAGCTGTAGTCCGGGCCATCATGGAAGCGCAGCATCCCGATGTGGTGACACAACAATTATTAAACCAATTAAAGTAGGGAAGTGGGAAGTGGGGTGTAGGGTGTGGGGTGTAGGGTGTGGGGTGTAGGGTGTGGGGTGTGGGGTGTAGGGTGTAGGGTGTGGGGTGTAGGGTGTAGGGTGTGGGGTGTAGGGTGTGGGGTGTGGGGTGTAGGGTGTGGGGTGTAGGGTGTAGGGTGTAGGGTGTGGGGTGTGGGGTGTAGGGTGTGGGGTGTGGGGTGTAGGGTGTAGGGTGTGGGGTGTGGGGTGTGGGGTGTAGGGTGTGGGGTGTGGGGTGTAGGGTGTAGGGTGTGGGGTGTGGGGAAGGAAACCTCGGAACTTTCTGCCACTTCCCCACTTCCCCTCTCAAATCAGCAACGCCCTCTGGGATGATATTCTAGGAGTTAATCTTTAATGCAAATCCGTTGTCACTTAAGGGAGTTAACTCATGCAGGTAAATAATCTCGGCTTTATCGCTAGTATCCTATTCGTCCTAGTCCCCACGGTTTTCCTCTTGATTCTGTTTATCCAAACCAGAGAGGAAACCGAGGGTTAAATTCCTTCCCTATCCCTATTTTTCCTAAAAACCCCGGTGATTTCTTGAAGTCATGCGGGGTTTTTTCGCTTCAATTAGGGGAAAATGCTAGTTTCGTCTCCAGTAAGCATTTCACGATTCCATAAGCAAAAATTATCACACAAAGCCGAGAAGAGCCTCGGATTTGGCGGATCTGAGTTTTTGTCCCTTTTGAGTTTCTCGATTTCTCGTTGATTGGCTTCCCGGTCAGCAACCACCCATAATTGTTTATCTTCATCCCACTTGGCTTCCGTGTATATTGCTTTTTCCCAAAAGCAGGCCGATTTAATTTGTTCTGGATTAAGACCCTCGGCTCCGTTGAGGAAGGCTCCGTTGAGGTTGGCTCCGTTGAGGTTGGCTTCTTCGAGGAAGGCTCCGATGAGGTTGGCTCCCTTGAGGAAGGCTCCGTTGAGGTTGGCTCCGTTGAGGTTGGCTCCGATGAGGTTGGCTCCGATGAGGTTGGCTCCGTTGAGGTTGGCTCCGTTGAGGTTGGCTCCGTTGAGGAAGGCTCCGATGAGGTTGGCTCCGATGAGCTTGGCTCCGTCGAGGTTGGCTCGGTTGAGGTTGGCTCGGTTGAGGTTGGCTCCCCTCAAATTTGTCCGACTTAAATCAAGAATTTTAATTTTATTAGAGTCAGTTGTTTCAGCCAAATTATCCCCTTTACGCCGCCCGATTACCGTTAAAGCGGCCTGAACTGGAATACTCACGGAAGGGAGCTTTTCTGGGGTCTTCTCTCTTTCCTCTGCCTCTGGCTTCAGTTGTTGAATATTCGAGGGAATGGGGGAATTTTTACGAATGTAGGAAGTCAGCACTTCCATAATTGTCCATTGATCCTTGGGAGAATCTTTGGCAATTCGCTCTAGGGAATAAATGCCGCCAATTACCACCTCCTCTTTACCACTACCGATTTGCTCGACAGCTTTCGAGAAGCGCTCGGTAATCAGACGTTGCTGAGTCAGTTGCATTTCCGCTTGAGAATTGAAATAATTGACAATAAGCCCAATTCCTGCCAAAAGGGTAGCAATTAATCCCAGGGCAGAAATAATCGTTTTGACCACATCAATGGCAAAGGTGCGGCTGTCTTTGTCTTCACGGGCAAAAAGCCCCGGTATTTGCTGAAATAGCCAGAAGGGAAAGATTAGCAGTTTCCAAGCAACTCTGACAAGAGACTGGAGCGATAGCAACAATCTTTTAATTAGCCTTTTTCCCCCGCGATAGGGCATTTTTAGATTCCAAGCAAGAATCGCTCTGGGATGTTGGCTCAAATATTCTTTCGCTTGCTGCCAGTCATCTATCTCATTGCCTTCTTTACCCGATGCCAGCCGTTTTTGATAAAACTCGTAAGCCTTGATCTGGTGCAATTCTAAAGGAATTCGTGGTGATTTTTTCGGAACCATGCAGCGTTTTCCCCGCCAATAGATGGATTTTGCCAAGGGACTGAGGGACTGACAAAACTGTTTTCGAGACCGGTTGAAAAGAAGTAAGTAGGTAGGCGTTAAAAGTTGTCAGATGCCCCCCTTATTAAGGGGGGATTAAGGGGGGACTAAGGGGGGATCGGCACCCCCCTTATCAAGGGGGGCAGGGGGGATCGAACCTAAAATCCATTTTTAATTTAATTATAACCAGCTACTTACAATCCAACCATTAAAGTTTATCTGTT
Organism: Microcystis sp. LE19-10.1B; assembly: GCF_027530565.1. Classification (NCBI taxonomy): domain Bacteria; kingdom Bacillati; phylum Cyanobacteriota; class Cyanophyceae; order Chroococcales; family Microcystaceae; genus Microcystis; species Microcystis sp. LE19-10.1B. The sequence goes on from NZ_JAPZQM010000085.1 coordinate 8,634, forward strand.
AATCGGGTAATCGGCTCTCTCGGATGCTGTGTAATCAACAGGATCGATCATCGAGATTGTCGGTATAGACTAGAGCCTAACGTCAACCTTTGATCAAGCTGTTGGGCTACAATCCAGCAAGGACAAGAGAGCCTGTTTACAGAACCGATTGATCGCTTTAAGTGGTGTACTCGGCGTTAATTTTGACGTAATCGTAACTAAGATCGCAACCCCAGGCCGTACCTGTTCCCGAACCGTTACCGATACAGATAGACATTAAAACGGTATCTTCTCGTAAATAAGCCCCGCTTGCTGCCGCTTTCAGGTAATTACTGGCACTAGCTCGATCGAACGCCAGAGGTTGGCCATTTTCCATCATCACGAAGTCGCCTAACTTAATTTGCAGATCCTCTTGATGGAAGACAACCCCGGCCCGGCCCGCGGCCGCCGCAATTCGTCCCCAGTTGGGATCTCGACCGAAAACCGCCGATTTTACTAAGGAAGAACCGGCAATGGTGCGAGCAATCTGACGAGCGGACTGATCATCGGCCGCCCCCGAAACCCGCACTTCTATTAAACAGGTGGCTCCTTCCCCATCCCGGGCGATCGCTTTGGCCAGGTATTGACAAACTTCCGTTAACATGGCCTCTAACTTTTGGGCATCCCGGCCCATTTCTGTGATCGCCGTGGTGCGCGATTGACCGTTAGCCAAGGCGATCAGACTGTCATTGGTACTGGTGTCCCCATCCACCGTAATCTGATTAAAACTTTTATTAGCCGCCCGACTTAACATATTTTGCCAGAGAACCGTCGATACTGCAGCATCACAGGTAATAAAGGAGAGCATCGTCGCCATATTCGGGTGAATCATCCCCGATCCCTTGGCAATTCCCCCAATTGTGACCGGACGACCATCGATGGTGGTTTGCAAGGCGATCGATTTGGGGACTAGATCCGTGGTCATAATCGCCCGGGCCGTGCTTTCGCCGCCATTTTCCGACAATAAACCCGCTAAGGTCGGTAAAGCGGCGGTTAACGCATCCATGCGAATCCGTTGCCCGATCACTCCCGTAGATGCCAGCAAAATTGCATCGGCGGGAATCCCTAAAACTTGGCTCAAGGCGGCGGCACTATCGAGAGCATCTTGCCATCCAGCTTCCCCCGTGGCGGCGTTTGCTTGGCCGGCATTACACAAAATCGCCCTGGCGCTGGCTTTAGTTTGTAGGCGTTGACGGCAATAATCGACGCAAGCGGCCCGCACTTGACTGGTGGTAAAGACTCCGGCGGCGATCGCTTCTGTTTCCGAGACAATTAGGGCTAAATCGGGCAAACCGGACGGTTTTAGCCCTGCGGCCATCCCTGCGGATTTAAATCCTTTTGGGGCCGTGATCCCCCCCTCTATTTCCTGCCAATCGGCCATTTTCTCCCGTCTCCTACTCAAATTCGACGATCGATTATAGCAAGTAAAAAGCCAAAAAGTAGCAAAGGGTTTGACCGTTGCAGCAATTCCAAATTCAAACGGTAGTGTAGGATACAGAATTGATTTCGCTTCTGTCCCTCAAAATAGAGTGAACGAGTTGCCCATTGGGTTTTGCAGGAATGGAAGTCCAAGATTTGAGTTTTATAGGGATGCTGAGCTAC
>NZ_JAPZQM010000584.1:0-7966 GCF_027530565.1 Microcystis sp. LE19-10.1B
GTGGTCGAGGGAATCAACAATAAACTTAAACTAATAAAACGGAGAGGCTATGGCTTTAGAAACTTTCGGAATTTTTGGGTTAGAAGTATGTTATCTTGGCATCTTGTATGTTGATTTAGCATAAAGGGTAACGAAGAGCCACAATTTATGCAAATCCTGCCGTTTATCTGGAGTTGGATATTCTAGGTAATCTTCCATTTTTTCAACAGTATGGTTAATTAGTTGGCAGTGTTCTGTCCAGGCTTCTTCTCCAAGAAAAGACCTGGTAGTTTGATTAAATTCCATCTGTTTGACTACCAATTTAGCTAGGTACAGCGCAAAATTAGCGGCGGCTTCCTTTTCTTGGCAAAGACTTTTGAGACTGGTGAGCCTTGTGACATTGAGGGCATATTTGGTTTGGTATAGTTCCCTCGCTGTCTCAACCAATTTGCGAATTTTAGGAGCAATATTCTTATTAGTTTTAGTATCCATTATTCGTTTCTCATTATTTTTATTATGCCTTCTTAACGGTTCTTAGTTACTTGGTATGATTCGATCAGGGGGCAGAAATCGGCTAAATCCTTATCTGGCAAAAGATTTAATTGATTAGTTCGCTCTAGACAAAAATACTTGATAAAAATCGCCAAACGTCTTTCTCTATAAGGGTTTCATCTCTTATAACCCCAGTCCATTGTACAACACAAACCGAAGAACCTGTTACATTTGATAAATTGAGGAGTTGATTAAAATTTATCCATATAACCGACCTACTGTTCTGTATTATCATTATACCATTTTCACACAGAACCTAGAAGATACTCCAATTTCTCAAGTCCTTACCTAGCTTACTCTTGAGTGGCTTTATTCTAAACTCCAGTCTCTATCCGAATAAGGAAGGGGTTGATTAGGGAAAGAGGTCATTCCGAGAGATTTATAGAATCATCTTGATTCTATTTTTCTTGGGATTTGCCTGATGATAACCATCGTTAACGACTTTCTCAATTTGTCTAACTTCCAACAAGCTTGGTTGAAAGTCAAAGAAAATAACGGTTGTGCGGGAGTTGACGCTGAAACCATTGATGATTTTGCTCAAAATCAAGATTTTAATCTTGTTCAATTAAGAGAAGCAGTCGCTAATAGCACTTATTGCCCTCACCCTTACAAACAAGTCAAAATTCCTAAAGAAGGAGGTAAATGGCGAGAATTAAGAATTCCAACCGTTAGAGAACGAATTGTTCAACAAGCTCTTTTAAATGTGCTTGCTCCTCTGGTTGAACCTCATTTTTCTCCTTGTAGTTTTGCTTATCGTCCTAATCTATCTTATATTCAGGCGGTAGAAAAAGTCGCTGATTGGCGTGATCTCGGATATCGATGGGTGTTAGATGCAGATATCGTTCAGTATTTCGATAATATCGATCATCAGATATTGCTTGTCCAATTACGTCAATATATCGATCACCCTGGTATTTTATGTCTGATCAAAGCTTGGATTTCTTCAGGCATATTAAGCGAGCAAGGATTGAAATTACCAAAGAAAGGAATACCTCAAGGCTCGGTTATTTCTCCTTTGCTTGCTAATATCTATTTAGATAAATTTGATCACACTATTGCTAATTCGGATATTAAATTAGTACGCTATGCAGATGATTTTTTAATTTTAGCTCGTACTCAAGAAAGAATTAGACAAGCTTACTCGGAAGTTGTTGATCTACTTGATTCTCTTAAGCTCAATATTAATCGTGATAAAACCCAAATTACTGACTTTGAACACGGGTTTTGTTTTTTAGGTCATGGCTTTTTAGAAAATGCTATCTTTCCTGTAGATAAACCCAAGAAAAAACAAGGAGATCGGAAAACACAGAGAGTCGGCGAATATTTATCAACTGGAAAAAAAAAGTTCAGACGCAGAAGAGTTACAACCAGAAAAAGAAGAAATATCTCAGCAATTAATCATGTCTTCTGTAGAAATTAAAACCCTCACTAATACTTCCAATCCAAAGCAACAACAAATACAAGTTGCGCCACGTCCTCAAAAAAATGTTTGGAATCAGACAATGGCTACATTATATTTACTAGAACAGGGAACAATCTTGTTGAAAGAACAGTTTCGGTTTCTTATTCATGTACCAGACAAGGATAAAATAGAAGTCCCCATTCGAGATGTGGAAAGAATTCTTCTGTTTGGCAATATTAATTTATCTACTCCAGCGATCGCTACCTGTTTAGAATCACGAATTACTGTCTTGTTCCTCAGTCTTTCTGGGCGATATAAAGGACACCTTTGGAGTAAAGAAGCATCTAATTTGAATGTGGAATTACTACAGTTTCAACACAGAATGATCACCAATTTCAATTGAATACATCCAAAGCTATTGTTCGAGGCAAGTTAATCAATTCTAAACAATTATTACTAAGATTAAATCGTCAGCGCAATATTTTAGATATTGAACAGGCAATTTCAGGGATTAATACCGATCTTGAAGCTTTAAAGTTGGTAGATAATATTGACAGTTTACGAGGTTACGAAGGGATTAGTGCTGCTCGCTATTTTTCCGCTTTGGGACAATTAATAATCAACCCAGACTTTAATTTTTCTCAACGTCATCGTCAACCTCCCACCGATCCAGTCAATGCTCTTTTAAGCTTTGGCTACACTCTTTTATTTAACAATGTTCTCAGTTTAATTATTGCTGAAGGTCTTTCTCCTTATTTGGTTAACTTTCATTATGGTGAAAAGAAAAAACCTTATTTAGCTTTCGATTTAATGGAAGAATTTCGGTCGCCCATTGTTGATAGTTTAATGTTAACTTTATTTAACCAATCTATCCTAAAATCTAAAGATTTTGAATCTCTAACTGAAAACCCAGGAATCTATTTAACTGAACAGGGGAGACGACTATTCCTGAATCAATTTGAGAAGCGAATGACTGAAAAAGTTACCCACTCTCAAATTTCATCTCAGATTTCTTACCGAGAAGCCATTCAATTACAAATTCGGCTGTATAAACGTAGCTTGCTGTCATCTATAGCCTATGAACCTTTCTTTCGAGCCTCCTAATGTTAGTATTAATTGTTTACGATATTCCTGACAATAAAAGACGCACTAAATTATCTAACTTTCTGGAAGGATACGGCAAAAGAGTACAGTTTTCTGTGTTTGAGTGCTTTTTATCTTTAGCGGAAATGCGAGAACTTTATGAAAAAGTCAAAAAAAAAGTTAAACCAGAAGAAGATAATGTTAGATTTTATTGGCTCTCAAAAGATGCTACCTCAAAAACTTTAACTATCGGTAGCAAACACCCTGAACCCCCTCCACAATATTATGTAATCTAGAAAAAACAAAATCTTATCTCTCACCTTTATTAGTAAAAAAATCTCCTTAGAAAATTAAAGTAGGAGATTTTTTATTCACTAATCGTTAGCTTCACATTAATTAAAATTGCTAAGAAGTTAAAAGCTTTGAGTCTGGCTGTTGGTTCTATTTAGCGTCAATATTGGGTTTCCATTAATTAAACTTGCTAAGAAGTTAAAAGAGAACTGGAGGACAACGATGAACGATCGTCGCGTAACAAACAGTTTCCATTAATTAAACTTGCTAAGAAGTTAAAAGTGACTGATAAGCGCAGTCATTTAACCGAATTCATCGTTTCCATTAATTAAACTTGCTAAGAAGTTAAAAGGTATCTTCGTAGCAGTATGGAACCTTTTGGAGCTAGAAAAGTTTCCATTAATTAAACTTGCTAAGAAGTTAAAAGACCTCGCCCTCAAGGACGAGCTCAGCCACCAACGTTTCCATTAATTAAACTTGCTAAGAAGTTAAAAGATGACACCCATGTAGAGGTGCTACTCAACTACTTGTTTCCATTAATTAAACTTGCTAAGAAGTTAAAAGCAAGTTCTTAGGTGCCGAACTCGGAAGCGAAGCAGATTTCGTTTCCATTAATTAAACTTGCTAAGAAGTTAAAAGTCGATGGCAAAGGCAAGAACGCCTGGGAGCATCTCACCTTTGTAACCCTTAAATCAGGTTTTTATGTCAAGCTATTTTGAAAGCCTTGCTAGAAAACAGTTTTAGGGATAAGTATAATTACTCACTTGCATAAATGAGATGCTCCCAGAACGCCTTGCTTGGAACGAACGTTTCCATTAATTAAACTTGCTAAGAAGTTAAAAGGTTGTCAACAAGCGCGGGGTGAATGGTTGGGATACGTATCGTTTCCATTAATTAAACTTGCTAAGAAGTTAAAAGATTTGTGGTTGGAGTGTCGGCCCATAACAGGCCGCAAGGTTTCCATTAATTAAACTTGCTAAGAAGTTAAAAGACTCCTCAACAAGTTATTGACGCTCCTCCTCTTATGTTTCCATTAATTAAACTTGCTAAGAAGTTAAAAGTTGATGACCTCTCTCTTTTCGCACCATCGGTATCTTGTTTCCATTAATTAAACTTGCTAAGAAGTTAAAAGTGGAGAGTTTCTCTCCACCTCAGATTACTTCTTATTGTTTCCATTAATTAAACTTGCTAAGAAGTTAAAAGAAGCGGAAGCAACAGGGATCACCTTTTTACCGCTACTAAGTTGTTTCCATTAATTAAACTTGCTAAGAAGTTAAAAGTCATTTGCCCAAATTGTCGGGCATCCTTGCGGATTAAAACGTTTCCATTAATTAAACTTGCTAAGAAGTTAAAAGACTGGGAAAATTGGATAAAAGTCAATCGATTAATTGTTCTGTTTCCATTAATTAAACTTGCTAAGAAGTTAAAAGAACGCAAAATTAGACTTACTTCTTGAAGAAATAGAGGTTTCCATTAATTAAACTTGCTAAGAAGTTAAAAGCTTCGGATGGGGACTGGCAAAAGCGGTGAAGGCGTTTAAACGTTTCCATTAATTAAACTTGCTAAGAAGTTAAAAGCCGCATGTGGAGGCAGTTTTCGATACGATTAAGAATTATCGTGTTTCCATTAATTAAACTTGCTAAGAAGTTAAAAGATTTGAGGAAATAGACGGGGTCAACTTCCTTGAGTTCCGTTTCCATTAATTAAACTTGCTAAGAAGTTAAAAGAAGAGACCTTAGTCGAGGTACTTCGAGCCTTACTTGAAGTTTCCATTAATTAAACTTGCTAAGAAGTTAAAAGACGGGAATGCTTCATTCTTTCTCCACCTTCTCCTGTTTCCATTAATTAAACTTGCTAAGAAGTTAAAAGACTAGCTTTGCAAAACTAGGCTGTATAAGGATTGTACAGCAATTTTTCGTGGGGTATTGAAAAGCATAGACATTATTAATAATAATTCTCAATAGTTACCTCAGTCATGAGGCTCAAAGCCTTGCTGGACAAAGCATCGACGCACCTCAACGAAAACTCTAGATTTTCAGCCATTGTGTCTAACCCGCGAAAAATGTTGAGAACCCCCCCATTCCATCGGCATGAAACAATAGAATTTGTTCTACGCTAATGCCTATGCGATCGAGAGCATCTCACCTTTATAACCCCTAAATCTTTATGTCAAGCTATTTTGAAAGCCTTGCTGGAAACCAGTTTTAGGGACAAGTATAATTACTCACTTGCATAAATGAGATGCTCCCAGCCAGAAGCCTTTGTTGGCAAGTTTTCTAGCTCGCTTGTCCGCCTGTCAGATGCTATAGTTAATCAATTATTTTGCTTAACTATCTTTGTTTTCGTGATAAAGTTTAAAGAGAGGCCTTAGCAATTTATGATTATGCCAAAATCAGAGTCCCCTATTAATTCAACAAATTTCTATTTTCGTAAACTTTGTGCCTTGCTAGAAGACAAATCTATTTTGCAACAATTACAGTCTATTCACCCAGAAGAGTTACAAGGACAGATAGAAGAGTTACCCCTGCAAATAGCTAGTTCCTCTGATCGCGTTAATCTAGGAGAGGCTCAAGGCACTAATATTAATAGCGTGAAACATCCCATCAGTGGACAAACTCGAAATATTACTTCACAAGACTCAAGACCAGAAATTCCCGCAGAAATTACCTCAGAAACGGATATAGAAAAACTATTTTGGTGGTTTTGGCGATTTTATCCCGAACTCATCCGACAAAACCAGAAGGATTTTTTCCTCTATCCTGCTCACAGCATCCTTCCTGATTGTCCCCTACATAGCTACAAAAGTACAGTTTCCGCTCTAGTTGGGGCGATGTATCCCGAACATTGGCAAGAAGGAGGTAAATCCCAACATCCCTATCTTTTTCTCTTTACCTTCTCCCCAGTACAAGAATTTATCAAAGCATCCCGAAAATTTGTCGATTTTTGGGCAGGTTCCTATCTACTGCACTATCTCAGTGTTAAACTCTGTTGGTATATTGCCGAAACTTATGGGTCTGATGCTGTGATTACTCCTTCTCTTTGGAGTCAAGAAATTATCGATGCTTTAATTGTTAAAAAATATCCAGATTTTGCGGCTAATTTTGCTTCTTTTCAAGACGGAATATCTCCAGTTGGTAGATTTGATAATGGCATCTCTACAAGTTTAAGTACGGCTGGATTTCCTAATGTGATTATGGCTTTAGTTCCTGGTAAAGAAGCAGCTAGAGAATTGGGAGAGAAATTAAAAAAATGTTTAAGAGAAGAATGGTCAGAGATTGCCAAAAAAGTTAGGGAAGATATCAAAAAACGAACCCTAGAGTTTCTTAAAGATACTAAAAATCACCAGAAAATAGATGAAATATTATTAAAAGAGTTTTTAAGCGAACAAGAAATATGTAAACGAGATTTAAAAAAATGGCAGATAGGACATCATGGTAGTTGTTGGGAGTGGAATAAACTCTGGGAAGCACAAATAGAGAAAACTTGGGAAACTTACTGGACTGCAATGCCTCTAGGCAATCCAGAGCAGCCATTAACTATTAATCCCACAGAGGAAAATTATCAGCAATGGAAACAAGCACAAAATGCGATCGCTCCTCCTCATTTAGCTGAATCTCTACCTACAACAGCCGAAGAAAACCTTTACGAACAGATAAATACTGGTACTTGGTGGGGGGCATTACAAGCTCGTTTGGGACAGTCTATTCAAGCCGTAAAAAATACTCGCACTTGGGCAATTCCTACAGCACCTGGGGAACGTTCCACTTTATCGGGTCAGTTTAGCGCAGTCCATCCCCAATTACATTATCATGGGCAGTTTAAAAATGGAGGTGGACTTTCGGCTCGATCAATGGGTCTATTTTGGCGATTAATGGCTGAAGTTTATCCAGGGTTATTTAATGGCTCAGAAAAATTGAATGCGATCGAATTAACAAAACGCATGGCTTGGCGATATGGGGGAGTTGCTGAATCTTTGGGAATTAATCTAGGGCAAGAAGATGATACTAACTACGATAATTTAATTCGGTTTCCTAATTTAAGTTCTATTGCTGCTGCAAGATTTACTTGCGAAGATTTTAAAAAAGGAGGACAAAAAACACGAAAATATTGGAATTGTCTTAACACACTTATTAACCAACAATTACCTAACAAAGCAGACACTTTTGCCTCCCGTACTCGTGGTCGTCCTTATCAGATACCAAAAGTTGATCGGCAAATTAATCCAGAAAATAGGAATGGACAGAATTTTAATGGAGTCATGTTTTCCAGTAAATGGTTAGCTGATGACATGAATTGTAACGCTCAAGAAACAGCAACATTAAGAAGTTTAGTTGAAGAAGCGCATAAAAAAGCAAAATTTGGCGAAGGAAGTCCAGCCGATTGGTGGGTAATTGTCCTCGGTGATGGGGATGGGATGGGGAAATATGTCTCTGGGTCAAAATTAAAGAAATACAAAGAGTATTTAATCACAGATGCGATCGCAGAAAATGTCAAAAATCATCAAGATTATCCAGATTTACGGCTCTTCGTTACTTGTTATGGTTCGATAGGGGGGCATAAATCGACTAAATCCTTATCTGGCAAGAGACTTAATTGATTAGTTCGCTCTAGATAAAAAACAATTGACAAAAATCGCTAAATGCCTTTCTATATAAGGGT
>NZ_JAPZQM010000136.1:0-3299 GCF_027530565.1 Microcystis sp. LE19-10.1B
TTATTCGATCACGGGAGCGATTAACTCGCGTCTTTCCCCCGAAATAACTTTCACCTTACCTTCCTCATCGATATCGACCATGGCAGTATCCCCATCAGAAACCCGTCCGGAGAGAATTTCCTCAGCCAGAACATCTTCCAACAGACGCATAATCGCACGACGTAAGGGACGAGCAAGGTATTAAGTCTCCATAACTATGGCATAGAACGAGTTAGTTAGGACAGATGCCTGAAGGCTTTACTCACAGCATCCACAAGGTTTTCACTATCATTGATAATCTGACTAACATAGTTTTTCAATCTAGCCCAGAACTTTTCAATTTTGTTGAGGTCTGGAGAATAGGCGGGTAAAAATAGCACTTCACATCCCGCTTTAGCTAACAATTTTTTGATTCTCTCTTTGGGATGAAAACTGGCGTTATCAATGATGATAATTTGACCGGGTAGTAGTTCGGGTAATAGCAATTGTTCTATCCACTCACACACCAACTCTGTATTACAGTACCCCTCAAACACCATTGGCGCGATCGTGGAACCACGCCACCAACCGCTGAGCACACTAACTCGTTCGCTACAGTGACCTAACTTTAAAGCCTCAAATCTTTCTGATTTGTGACAATATCCATAAGGATAATCGATGGTGTTATCTATTCCAGCTTCATCAATATAGACAAATCTTTCCGGGGCATAACCTCTGATTTTTTGGAGAAACTCTTTTCGGGCTTCTTCATCTCTTTCTCTGTAGCCATAAGTTTTTTTTTTCTAGTAAATCCAATTCTTTTGAGCGCTTGACCAATTCTCATCCTACTGACTGGGTTAGCCCATTTTTGCGCCATTTTTTCTTGGGTCAAATGCCCATATTGTTCGGCAAACTTTTGAAAGGCTTCTAAATCGTCAATTTTGGGCTTGGGCCCTCGACGATAGTTAGTTTTAGCGGCCACCGTCCCAGTTTGTTTCTTCCGTTTCAGCCATAGGTCTAATGTATTACGACTAATATTGAGGGTGCGACAGACATGGCTTTTTTTCTCCCCTCGCTCTACGGCACTCACTGCTTTCTGTCTTAAATCATCACTATAGGGTGCTGCCATGAAAGCTTCTCCTCATTTCTTTTTCTCTATTATGTCCTAACTATCCCGCTCTTTGCTATACTACCCAATCACTAGGAAAAGTAGAGTGCTGATCAAAGCTGTGATCAAGAGGAATCCCCAAATTTTCCAGAGCAATCCTTGCGCTTTGTTGGATTTAAGAGGCCAGAAATACACCCTACCGGCGAGATCAGACTTACTGTACTTTTCCTCAGCTAAGCAACTTTGGGATCGAGAAAGACCAATTAAGCAACTAACACTGTCGATACGTTCACCTAAACGAAACCTCAAAAAACTTTTTGGTTCTGCAAAGTTGACCACACCACTATTTACACTAGGGTCAAAGACAAGAGAAGCAAATTGAACCAAAATAGAAAGAACAACCAAGCTGCTAATTAACCATCGTTTGAGTCGATTAATCGATAACATCTCTAAGATTAGCAAAGCTATTAAGGGAACAAGCAGTAGGTGAACTGAGGTAACGTGATAACGAGCAGCCCAAGAACCATCTCCATGCCAGAAATCCAGTTTGCTGGTTAAGATAATATGAAAGACAAGTGCGAAAATTGAGGAAATAAAATATATTCGTATATAAGGTGTTAATTTGTTAAATAAAATAATCCCCAATACTAAACACGGTAAAAGAAAGGGGTCGTAAATAAATATACTTTTAGCTGGTGAGAAGAGAACGCCGAGAATACCAACGTAGGGAGGGTGTATGAGAGGATAATTAGGGGGCAATTCTGGCAACCCTGAAAAGATTGCTCCATTGCGGATTTGCTCCATGAGTAAGGATGTTCCCGTTGTCCAAAAATCCCCAAAGCGTAAGTAATTAAATAATCTACTCATAAAAAAGAAGGGAAATAAGCCGAAGTTCCAGAGTATGGCTGTCTTAAAGATTTGATTCAGCTTGAAATTTTTATAAATTAGACAGCTAATTAGAAACCCAAAAACTGTGAGAGCATAAATGATAGTTGTCGAGCGAATTATAATAGCTGCTCCGATTGCCAATCCACTCAAAAAAACATAAGGTACTTTGTTAGTTTTAATATAAGCTAAAGCACAAGCATAACCTAAAATCACACAAAGTAGGACTGGATTATTTTGTTGAAAAGTTTGTGCATAGTGGAGAACGGTAGTACCTAGCAACCAAATCAAGCTAGCAGATGCCGCAATTTTCTCCTGAAAATCAAATAGTCTAAGTAACCAATAACAAGAGAGAACAACTAATACATTTAGAGGGATAACTACAAGAAAACTAACCGCAAATTCTCGTAATAAATAAGGCTTAATACTAGGAAAAACTTTAGAGAGTTGAGTGCCAATCCAATCTGCGGGCAACATTAATAAAGATTGTCCCATATCATAATGTTCATATCGTTTTCCATCTACTCCTAAAACACCAACACGGTCTAATCGAGAGGAAGGACGATAATTTGGGGGTAAAGAAACCTCCTCAGTTCCTGTCCACAGGGCATGGGCCATTCTTAGCCTAACATCGGTATCTGGAGGTAAGTTGGCAGGATTGATTATTGTTATCCAGAGTAGGGCAATAAGAGCTACTTTTGTGACTGTTTTCATGATCATCTATTTTTAGTATCTGTTTGAAAAGTTATCGGGCGTTGCTGATTTTAAGTATCAATTGTCCTCTCGGCAATTTTTAAAACCTAGCACTAAGGTAACTTGTGGATAGGAGGCACAATTTAGTCTTCATGTCTTGATTCAGCGACACCGCTTTTTACTATCCTCCGCTGCTGCCGCTTCTAGGCTGGTAATTGCGGTTTCTGCCGTCAAAATGTCAGGAATATCACTTAAACTAGCAGTTTGATAAACCTGTTCATTTCTAGCAAATAAATTGCTCATATCTTGAGAATAATTAGAAGCGATCGATAGCAAAGCTCCGGCAAAAATATAAAGAGGTAAAGGCAAAATAAACCCCTTGGCCCATTGATAAAACTCCACCAACAAAAATAACAAAACACAGCCCACAAACCAAACTTTCATCGCACTTTTTCCCTATTTTTACGAGAAAAGGTGAGCAAGAAGCCCACCTTTTATTTAACTAATTACAGTGAGAATTTATTCGATCACGGGAGCGATTAACTCGCGTCTTTCCCCCGAAATAACTTTCACCTTACCTTCCTCATCGATATCGACCATGGCAGTATCCCCATCAGAAACCCGTCCGGAGAGAATTTCCTCAGCCAGAACATCT
>NZ_JAPZQM010000383.1:0-1865 GCF_027530565.1 Microcystis sp. LE19-10.1B
ACGACTTGCCCCGCTGTGACAATTTCTCCTCGCTCAATTGAGACTTGTTCGTTGATAATTTCAACGATTCCTATTTCATCGATAATTCCGGCTACTAATCCCAGATGGTCTAGATTTTTGACTTCAATTTCTGTTGATTGATTCCTGGTCGAACAGTCCACTCGCCTCAGTTTTCCAACAATTCCTATTTTTTCATAATTAGGGTCTCAAGCTCCCCCTAACGGCCACCGAGAAAACCTTCACCAGATAAGTATTTTTACTCAAGTCTCTGGAGGGGGACAGCTTATGTGACAGTTGAGGGTGCGGAATGTGGGTAAAAATGTCCGTCACATCGCCGGGACAGGGTTGGGTTTGGTGGTAGTGCAGAAATGCGTGGAACTACACGGTAGCTCGATCGAAATCGCTAGTATCCCCTGGAATGGAACCACTGTCACGATTTTATTGCCGAAAGTGGCCTGAAAAAAATCGGAGCGAGAATGATTCTCAATCAGGGGAAAACTTCCGGGGAAGAAATTAGGAAACACCACCCAGACGGGCGTATTCTAAAATTGACTGGCTAAGAGCATCGCGATCATCGCGGCTGAGATAATAATTCCGGCCGCCGATATCATTGAGAAATCGCAGTAGGGCAAGACAAGCGGACTCTAGATCCGCCCGGTGTCGGGCAGCCGCTAAAGCTTGTTCAGAGGTGGCATAAACTAGGCAATCGCTAATTCCTTCCCTGCCATCCACTCGCCAACATTGAAAAGAATAACCCTGCATTTCTAGGATCAATTCAATCTGCCAGCCGTGATAGTCAAATCGCGTATAAATCATTTCAAGCAGCCCCTTTTAGGAGAGGAGAGTCACAGGTTTGACCGATCTGATTGTCTAGAAGCCCTGCACCTGTCTAACTTTCTAATTTAACGGGTGATTATGGAAACCCTCTGCAAACTTCGTGCAGATTTCGTGCAGAAATGATTTTGTCTACTGTCCCAAGGCAGATATTACTTTAAACGATAACCGAGACCGTGAACGGTTTCAATAAAGTCTTCCGGCGCACCGAGGGATTTTAGCTTGTGACGAAGACCGCGAATATGGGAAGTAACGGTTTCCTCGGCCGGAGAATCGTCCAAAGACCAAACTCGCTCAATAATACCCGATCGACTTAAGACCCGGCGCCCATGGGTAACAAGTAATTCTAAGAGAGCGAATTCCTTGGGGGTGAGGGAAAGAAGTTGACCGTTATAACTGGCCTCGTGGGTACTGGGATTTAACTGCAACCCCCCCCAAGATAATAAAACACTGCTGGTACTGCTGCCACGTCGGATCAAGGCCCGAATCCGCGCCATTAATTCGCCCAAATCGAAGGGTTTAGTGACATAATCATCGGCCCCTGCGTCTAATCCGTCAATTTTATCGATTACCGTATCCCTTGCGGTTAATAATAGGACGGGAACGGTGGCATTAGCAGAGACGGGATGATGGGATTCCGCTCGTCGCAGACGTTGACAGAGTAAAGTTCCGCTTAATTTGGGCAGGGTGACATCAAGAACTAAAAGGTCATATTTGCCTAATTCTAGCCAATTCCAGCCTTCTTCTCCGTCTCTAGCCACATCGACAACGTATTGTCGCTCGCTCAATGCCTCTCGCAAAATCTCGGCTAGTTGCATATCATCTTCTACTACTAAAATTCGCATGGTCTAGAGTTGACACTCCCGCCGTTAAGCTGACGCTGTGACGGGGGATTCTTGATTCACAGAAACCCGCTTTTGGGTACAAGTACCAACGAGTCTTACAGTTTCTCCCCAAGCTTGAAATTCCGACTGTCCATCGGTATTTGTTGACAGTATTCTCATACCTTCTTCCCTTAAATTCTTGGCTGC
>NZ_JAPZQM010000735.1:0-7163 GCF_027530565.1 Microcystis sp. LE19-10.1B
AAAAATCTCGCTGTTTCAGTTGTCTTTCGTTATAATAAATAGTCAAATTGCCCGAGGCATAGTAATCGTTTCTATCTTGCCAGAGCCAATCAAGACAAGATAATAATAAAATAATTTGTTGTAAATGCAGATCACTTTCCACGGGTGGTTCATCACTCCATAAATCGGTGGGAGGACAGACAATATCGGTAGCAATATCTAGGGTTGTCATCGTTTATAAACCCATTGAGTCAATTTGGGGTGATTCTAGCAACAAGGGACAATCAATACAATTATATTATAAGTCCGATCGTTTTGCTTGTATATAGGGTGTTAGGAGTCGGTCGGGGAAGTCAGAATGACCATCACCTCAATCCCCTTGGTTGAAGGACTTATAAAAACCAGAAGAAAGCAACTAAAATAGCAGTGAGAGTGGCGGCAAAAATGAGAGCGTATTCAATTTTTTGATTG
Source organism: Microcystis sp. LE19-10.1B (assembly GCF_027530565.1). NCBI lineage: Bacteria > Bacillati > Cyanobacteriota > Cyanophyceae > Chroococcales > Microcystaceae > Microcystis > Microcystis sp. LE19-10.1B. Next base: position 451 of record NZ_JAPZQM010000735.1, read on the forward strand.
ATAATACCAATAACAATGACTAGGGTGATTGCCAGAAGAAACACACCGATATAGACTAGATCTTGAGAACCTGAATTAACTAAATTATTATTTAAAGTCGGTGTGGGTGTGGGAGTTTGTAGAATTGTTGATGAGAGACTAATCGTGGAGGTAATGAACATAAATATTTATGACTACCATAGAACTAATTTTATACAGTAAACCGGACTGTCATCTTTGCGAAGGGTTGCTAGAGAAACTAGAAAAAATCCGTCAACCGGAGTGGCAGTTAGAAATTAGGGACATTACCAGTCGAGAGGATTGGTTTAACGCTTATCAGTACGAAATCCCCGTCCTCTGTCAAAAACTGGCCACGGGGGAAAAAATCCTTCCTCGTCTTTCCCCCCGGGCAAATGCCGAACAATTGGCCCATCTTTTAGCCAATAATTTAACCTAGGGGCTAATTAGGGTTTGCTTAATAAATCTAAAAACCTTGTTGGATAAGACTTTTAGACTTTTTTTCCCTCAAAAAGTGCCAGCCATTGCGGGGATCGGGGGCAAAATTCCTGGACTTTTTCCCTGAAAATTAGGTAATTGACCACCTGAAAATGGGTAAAACCCCACACCCCACACCCCACACCCCACACCCCACACCCTACCCCCACGAAAAACTTTTTGCCGCAAACCCTAATTACCCGGACTAGGACTAACGACTGGACTAGGAGAGGGAGAAGACTGGGCGACTGGTTGCGGTTTGGCTGCCGGTTGAGTTTGATACCATTTAAAGTGTTGGTAGGCCGTGCGCGATATTTGTTGAATCAGAGTCCTAGCGTTACTATCATTGTGGGGACGTTTCACCATCACTGCTCCTAGATAGCGTTTCCCGTTGGGCATATCAATAATCCCCGCATCCGCTAACATCGAGCCAATATCACCGGTTTTATGGGCAATATCGGCGGATTTCTCGATACCTTGGGGCAGCAGGGTGCGAGTGCGCGTTTCCTGCATAATATTTAATAGACGATCGCGGGAACGTAAACTGAGTAATTCCCCTTGATTAACTTTTCCTAAGATTGTCACCAAATCTCTCGGACTTGTGGTATTGGTTCCTTCCAAGTCTGGTAAAGGGTTATTAATTACCGTACTGGTCAAACCCCAAGCTTGAAAACGCTGATTAAGAGCCTTTTTGCCGCCCATGCGCTTAATTAACATATTAGTAGCGGTATTATCGCTAATTACGTTCATTTTAGTGGCGGTTTCTAGGGCAGTATAGGTTTTATTCACTCCTAGATACTGCATATCCCCGGACCCACTGGCCAGGACATCCTTAGTGGCCACAAGGGTTTCATCGAGACGAATTTTCCCCGCATCCACATCCTCAAAAAAGGCCACCAGAATCGGGATTTTAATCGTACTAGCGGCAGCAAAAATAGTATCTTCTCGAAAATTAGCGTAAGCACCGTTATCGAGGTCAATAAATAAAGCTCCCGCCTGTAATTTCGGATATTTGACCGCTAAAGCCTGTAATTTCTGGTTGAGGCTGCTGAGATTTTCGTTGAAAACTAAGGTGGTCGGTTTTGGGGTGACGGGTTGGGGAGTCGGGGAATTAGTAGCGGTGGGTTTTGGGTGTAGGGGTAATTTGCTTGGATCCACCACCGTTAAAACCGTACCAGCGATCGCACCTAAACCGACACCAAGGATAGAGAAGCGAAGAACCTGAAGGAGAAAAGAGGCGATTAGGTTAGTTTTACGCTGTTTTTTTGCCCTTTTAACCGGTAAAGACTTTTTTTTGTTGTTTAAGTCCATGGCCCTAGGGGACCCAGGGCCAGATTGGACTTTAGTAGGACGACGAGTTACTTGACGAGTCACGGTTTTCCTCAAGGGTATCCAGATTTATTATCGATCGCTAGGAGAATTTTTTTTCTTGCCCTTGAGACTATCAAGACCGAGAAAAAGTTGCCCGATACTTTCAATATGACCGATAATGCCCCGCAGCAGGGCTAATTCCTCCACCGTGGGCCGGGCCCGATGATAAAATTGCCGGAATTTCTCCATCCTAGCGGCGGCGGTGTGGGGGTAAAGATAGCCAATTTTGAGCAAAAAGCTCTCCAAGTGCTGATAATAGCCTTCTAGAGCCTCAAAAGTGGCATTGGGGAGCGTTTCTAACGGGGGTTCGAGCCTATTTTCCGTCGCCATTTGGTACAGTTCGTAGGAGCAAACCGCCACCGCTTGGGCCAGATTAAGGGAGGAATATTGAGGATTAGCGGGAATACCGACAAAACGCTGGGCGTGGTTCAGTTCGCTGTTACTTAAACCCCGGTCTTCTGGCCCGAAAATTAAGGCCGATTCCAGGTTAGGGGTGAGTAACCAGGGTAAAGCAGCCCGGGGTGTTTCGAGGGGAGTATTCAGGTGACGGGGTTTCGAGGTGGTGGCAATGATGCGATGACAACCCTGCAAAGCTTCCCCAAGGGTGGCTACCCGTGAACAGTTTTCTAGGACTTCAATTCCGTGTACTGCCATGCGTCGCGCTTCTTCTGCAAGGATATCACAGGCGGGATTGACGATAATTAAGCGACTTAAGCCCATATTCCGCATAATTCTGGCAGTGGAACCCACATTTAAGGCTCCGGCTGGTTCAACTAAAATAATTCTCAGGCGATCACGTGGGGAACTCTGATTATTTTCATCTACACTCATAGATAAGGCGCAGTTTTTGACTTTTTAATTTTAATCATGGCACGTCAGATATCGAAGTCCGATCTTCCCAGTAAAATTTGTCCCGTTTGCGGTTTATCCTTTACTTGGCGCAAAAAGTGGCAAAACTGTTGGCATGAGGTCAAATACTGTTCAGAACGCTGTCGTCGTCGCAAGTCCTCGGTGAATCAGTAGATCTCCTGCAAACAGCAAAAATCTTCCCTTAGGTGAGGAGACGGTCGACAGGAGACGGTCGACAGGAGACAGCTTATCAGGGATCAGATTTGAGTTTTTAGTTCACTGTTTACTAATCCGGTGAAAAAGCGTTCGACTGAGGGCTGACGGTTTAGATGGATAATTAATTAAACCTCTTGCATAATTAATTTTTCATGGTTCAAAAACGGCAAAAATAAGGATTAAATGGCATAAAATCTGTAAATAGACCATTTAATTGATTAATGCTCATTTTTAATTCTCCTGACTACTGACTACTGGCTACTGACTCCTAACCCTAACAACGATTTTTGATTTCTGCAAGAGGTCTATTGTTTTAGGTACTCTATTAGCTTTTAATTTTACGGCTAATTTAGTAAGCTGATATTTGGCTAAATTAACTTTTTCTTAAGAGAATCTCAATGCACATTGCCTGGTTAGGAAAAAAATCTCCTTTTTGCGGTAACGTTACCTATGGGCGAGAAGTGACTAATTCCCTGCTCGATCGAGATTATCAAGTCAGTTTTCTGCATTTTTCTTCCGAAAAACCCACTGTCAGCGATTGGCCCGACTTTTACGACGAAATCACCCTGCCACGTCTCTATAGTTCCCAAGTCTATACTATTCCCACCCTGAAATCGAGTCGGGTTCTACAGGATAAGCTCAGGGAACTGAAACCCGATCTAGTTCATGCGTCCTTACCCCTGTCTCCCCTCGATTTTCTGCTACCGGAAATTTGTGAGTCTTTAGATTTGCCTCTGGTGGCGACTTTTCACCCGGCTTTTGATAGTAAAATTCGCAATCTCATCTCTAGTACCCAATTATTAACCTACCAACTACACGCCCCTTTTTTAGCTAATTACGATAAAGTAATTATTTTTTCCACCTCTCAACGGGATTTTTTAGTTAAATTGGGAGTTCCCGAAGAAAAATTAGCAATTATTCCCAATGGGGTTGATGTTAATAAGTATTGTCCAGGACCCTCGAATATTAAAGCTCAATATAATGCCGATTGTTTATTTGTTTATCTCGGTCGGATCATGCCGGAGAAAAATGTAGAATCTTTATTGAAAGCTTGGAAAAAAACCAGTTTAGGTGATAGATGCAAACTGCTCATTGTGGGCGATGGTCCGTTAACTCCTTCCCTTAAACCTTTTTATGGAGAAGAAGATGGTATTATCTGGTTAGGTTTTATCGGCGATGAAAATAAACGAATTGAAATTTTGCGCGGGGTTGACGGCTTTATTTTGCCCTCATTAGTGGAAGGTTTATCGATTTCCCTCTTGGAAGCGATGGCCTGCGGTGTTGCTTGTCTGGCTACGGATGTGGGGGCCGATGGGGAAGTGTTAAAAGGTGCGGGAATAGTTCTAGATACTAAAGGACTAATTACCCAATTAAAAACTCTCTTGCCCGTATTACGAGATCATCCCGAATTAACAACAATTTTCGGACAAAAAGCCCGTCAAAGAGTTTTAGACTCTTACAGTCTCAGCAAAAATATCGATCGCTTACAGTTAGTTTATCAAGAAGTGTTAGCCAAAAAACAATCTTCTCTTAGCTACTTTCACTAAGGAATTTATATGACGATTGCCCGGACAATTTGCTTGGGATTTATTGCGGTAATTTTAGCGGGAACTTCCCTGTTGATGTTGCCTGTTTCTACCACTAGCGGCACTTGGAATGACCCAATTGTTGCCCTCTTTACCTCCACTTCTGCTGTCTGTGTTACGGGTTTAGCAGTAGTAGATACGGGGACTTATTTTTCTTTTTGGGGTCAATTATTTATTGCTTTATTAGTGCAAGTGGGAGGTTTGGGTTATATGACCACTACCACTTTTTTAATGTTATTAATTGGGCGAAAATTTGACCTGAGACAGAAGTTAGCGATTCAAGAATCCTTCGATCGACCTTTCCTACAAGGTAGTCAAAGTTTAATGAAATCAGTGATTGCTACTACTCTAGTTTTTGAGTTAACAGCAACTTTGGTTATGTTAACTGTCTTCGCCCAAAAGTATGATTTTAGATATGCAGTGTGGTTATCTTTATTTCATAGTATTAGTGCTTGGAATAATGCGGGTTTTGGCTTGTTTAAAGATAACTTGATGTCCTATCAATCCTCAATTATTATTAACTTAGCTATCACAGGATTGATCGTTTTTGGAGGTATCGGTTATCAAGTAATTATCGAGTTTTACACTTGGTTTATTTACCGCTTTCAATATAAACGAAAAGGCTTTGTTTTTTCCCTTAACTATAAAGTTGCTATCAGCACAACTATATTTTTATTAGTGATAGGAACCTTGGCTTTTTTACTTACTGAACAGGGAAATGGTGACACTTTAGCTAATTTATCACTTAAAGATAAATTGCTGGCCGCTTGGTTCCAATCGGTAACATCGAGAACAGCCGGATTTAATACCATTGATATTGGTAAAATTTCCGTAGAAGGTTTATTAATTACCATGGCTCTCATGTTTATAGGAGCCAGTCCTAGCGGTACAGGGGGAGGTATTAAAACCACAACTGTTAGGATTTTATATAATTGTACTCGCTCGGTTTTAAGAGGTCGTGAAGAAGTGACTCTTTATCAAAGACGCATTCCTATGCCGTTAATTTTAAAGTCAATGGCGGTGGTTTTTGGTTCGGTTATAGCGATTATTGTCTCCACCCTAGCCATCTCATTTGTGGAGACAGATTTTCAAATGATTCAGCTGTTTTTTGAGGTAGTTTCTGCCTTTGGAACTGTCGGCCTATCTATGGGGATAACCGCCGCTTTATCGCCGATTTCTAAGTTAATTATTGTTTTTATGATGTATCTGGGACGGGTAGGAGTTATACTTTTAATAGCGGCTATCATCGGCGATCCGAAACCAACAGTTATTAATTACCCCGAAGAAAACCTTTTAGTGGGATAATTAATATCAGTTATCAGTTATCAGTTTCTCCTGTCTCCTCACTCATTGACACTAGCATTTTAAATGCGTAACAGTTTAACTTCAAATTATGCAATCAATTAAATTTTTTAGTAGTATGCGTCCCCAAAATCGTCAATTTGCCGTCATCGGATTAGGCAGATTTGGGCGCGCCGTCTGTGAAACCTTACGCAAACAAGGTTATCAAGTGGTAGCGACAGATATTGACGAAGGATTAGTAGCACAAGCGTTATCCGATCGAATAGTAGATAATGCGATCGAGCTTGATTCTACCAAACCTAACGCCCTGCGAGAAGCGGGAATTTTTGAAACCGATACGGTGATTGTCGCTATTGGTAAATACGTGGAAGAAAGTATCATTACTACTCTCAATTGTAAGGAAGCGGGGGTTAATTTTGTCGCCGCTAAAGCCTCCACAGAAATCCATGGAAAATTACTCAAAAAAGTTGGTGCAGATTTAGTAGTTTTTCCCGAATACGATGCTGGTTGTGAGTTAGCGCACCGTTTAACTAGACCATCAATTTTAGAACGATTTGATCTCGATCCCGAACATAGTATTGTCGAGTTAAAAGTCCCGGAAGCTTTTCACGGTAAAACCCTAGCAGAGTTAGAAATTCGTAATCGTTATGGGTTAAATATTGTCGCTGTCGGTAATGCGGAAAAATTCAAGATTAACCCCAATCCCCAAGAAAGATTATACAAGGATTTAGCCATGGTGGTGATTGGTTCTAACCGAGATATTCAGCGTTTACCGATTTGACACTCCCCGCTCTAAAGAGACGGGGATTCTTGGTTCACAGAGATTACTTGCTTAGACAGAATTGCTTCTGAAAAAGTAGAGGTATTCTCTCCCCAAGCGTTTATTGGATCGAGCCCAAAGGTTCCGGTATGCCC
>NZ_JAPZQM010000586.1:0-3707 GCF_027530565.1 Microcystis sp. LE19-10.1B
GCTGACTTCACAACCAGCGATAGTATAATTATAGGAATCTGGTCGCCAATTTACTCGTTCATCTCCTAATATAGCGAGACTGATAACTGGTTTCTGATACAAATCAAAGGCCCGATAGTTATAAATATACATCCTCTGAGGGAAATTTTCTTCGTATTGACTTTGAATTTCAATATGAATCAAAATCCAGACTTCTTCACCCCTGAGTAACCAAACTTTATAGAGTTTGTCAGCAAAACGTTTTTTTGTCTTTGCTGAAGCGGTAATCCGTTTGAGTTCTTTTTCTAGGGATTCGGGAATTTTTGTCCAATCAATTAGTTGGTGAACTTCAGGAAAAAAGAAGCATAAAAACGCTTCAAAATACTCGCTTAATGCTTCTTTCCAGGGTTCATCATAATTGGCGGTTGTTGGGTTCATGAATTACGACAACAGTTTTAATTGTTCTCCGCTTCTGGCTAAGAGTTTAAAGGTGAATGGGTGAGCAGTGCAGCACCCTAGGGTAAGATTTTCTTATTGGATTCTTGCCAAAGACTGCTTAAATTCTGCGAGAGAATTAGCGGTAGCTGCTAATTTAACAATCTCTTGTAATGTAGATAGTAACGAAACTTTATTCAGGTATTGTTCCACATCTAAAGGAACTTCACCTAATCGAGATTCCAAAACTTTTTTCACAAAATCACGAGCATTTTCTAACGCTCCAATTTCCTTACCAATTTCCTTACCGCGTTCTATTCCTCGTAACTCCATATTACTCATTAAAGGCATGGTTTTTTCCTCCTCAAATTGTTTAATTTTACTCTCTAAACTTGACTGTAATTCAGGGGATAAAGTCATCATATTGTCGATGATTTCAAACAGTTTAATTATCTGTTCCCTCTCGAACTCCTTTTCATATAATCCCCTGATTAACCTCCACTTCCACTGTTCCCGTTGTGGCAGCGTCCCAGTAGTCGCTTTTGTTTTCAGGTGTGCCATGACGATTATAGCAAAAGGATTGCTACTTGCTTCCAATTAGTCACTGATAACTGATAACTGGTAACTGATAACTGAATAGAGTTTGTCAGCGAAACGTTTTTTTGTCTTTGCTGAAGCGGTAATCCGTTTGAGTTCTTTTTCCAGGGATTCGGGAATTTTTGTCCAATCAATTAGTTGGTGAACTTCAGGAAAAAAGAAGCATAAAAACGCTTCAAAATACTCGGTTAATGCTTCTTTCCAGGGTTCATCATAATTGGCGGTTTCTGATGTCATGTTTATATGGATTCGGTAAAATTTCAGGATTTATCTGGCTGATAAGTTGCTTGAAAATAGGAAGCGCTAAGGGAATTTTTTTATAAAGATTTCGCTGGCATTCTTCTAATACTTGTTCTGAAATAAGTATTTTAAATAAGCCAATTTCAGCCATTGTCAGCACTGCTCGACTTGCACCTGTTTTAGAAGCTGCACCGGCAATTAAGATACTGGAATCAGCAAAAATCCTCTTCATCTTAATGTTTTTCTTGGTATATTTTTTGCCTTTCTTCGTCTAATCCTTGTAATAAATCATTTAGTGTAACATTGGCTTCTTCTCGAATTGTTGTAATTTGGTCAGACAGTTGAGGGACTTTGGGTTGTTGTAAAGTCAACAAAATAATACCCTCAATTTCTATTAAATTTAATAAATCTCCTTCGCAAATATTGAGTTTATCTTGGATAGCTTGAGGAACATTAATTGTTCCATTTTTTTCTAAGCGAATAGCAAAAGACTTCATGATTGATAAGTAGGTAGGCGTTAAAAATTATCAGATACCCCTCTTAATAAGGGGGGACTAAGGGGGGATCGGCACCCCCCTTATCAAGGGGGGCAGGGGGGATCGAACCTTAAATCGATTTTTAATTTAATTATAACCAGCTACTTATTTATTGACGTGATTTATTTAGAATAATAGCATTTTTTGATAGTGCGGTCTGCTCCTCAGAAAATCCAGAAAACGGGTTTCTCAAAGAAACCCGTTTTCTAAGGGGTTAGGTTTCGGGGATCGCAGGCTGTTCAGTTCTGCGAGCATTGGTGAGAAGTTAAGCTTGTGTGTAATTTGTCAAGGGGTTATTGAAAAAAAATTGGGGACTACTTCGTTGCCGGTCAGGAAAAGGTGCTACAATCAGCTTGACTGTTGATTTTCGCTTTGTTTTGACAACTCCTAAATCCTGGTTTTTCGGAGAGGCGAAATACTTAACTGGATCGGTAGCTAAACCTTTTTGATAGGCGACATTAAAATGATAAAGACCCCGATAAATCATCTCTAAAGAAATGCGGTCAAAGGGCAGAACCAACTCATCGGCAACGGCATCACCCAAATCAACTAAAACAGCATAAAATAACCAAGTTCCCCAGATTTGTAATTGAATACCATTGAGTGAACCCGTCCATAAATAACTCAAGCCAAGTAATCGCTTAACTGTATTAAAAGCTTCTTCAATTCGCCAACGTCGTCGATATAAATCAGCTACTACATAGGGAGGTAAAACCGTAGGATCGAGGACAGAAGTTAGATAGGAATGCCAAATATTTTTTGAGCGAACTTCCACTAATCTGAGAGTTAGAATCGGAGTATTATTCTTGCCACAGCCTAGCCGAATTAACTTATCCCGCAATCCGTAACTATCACTAAAAACTTTGACGATTTGGATAGATGCTCCCTTTTTTAGGCGAGTAATAAAATCAATTTTTGCCTCGATTAATCGCTGCCAGAAGAAAAAATGATAGAAACCTCGGTCAAGTAATAATAAAGTCTTTGTTTTTACCAAATTGAGAATGTCTTTTTCAAAGTTTACCTCAGAGCTATTAGGATTATTCCTAAACCAAATCTCGACGGGTAAACGGGTTACTAGGTCAATTACTACCCCAATTTTTCCCGCTAATTTTCCAATCGGGACATCTTCAAGACTTTTTAACTTACGAAACAAAGCTTCAAGTGTTGAACCATCTACTATCCAAATTTCTGCAAAAATTGAGCGGGTAAATTGAACACTTTCTGGTAAAGGACGATTGATTCGCTCATGAGATTTTTGTCTTAACTGAGGAAGTAATTCTTTTAAAACTTTCTCAAATAAGATAGCTGGAAAAGTCAAAAATCTCTCAGAAATAGCTTTTTGAGTGACCACCGTTGGCTTGATCCATAAAAACCCTTCTCTGGCTAACAGACGAGTTAAATCTTGAACTCCTGGAACATTTCGACCCAACAAAGTTAATACGGCAGCTATCATAAAAGGGAGGTTAAGAATACGATTTCTTAACCCTAATTGACGGTAAAAGGCTTGTTGAGAATGTATGGCGGGGGTTAATAAAGCTTCGAGGGAAGCGGCAACCGCTTCATTTTCTGGTTGAGGTGAATGTTGTTTCTTCCCATGATCTCGATTGGTTTTGGCGCGTTTCATCTCTGGTAATAATATTATCAATTGCTTCTATTTTAAGTGTTCGGACACGAGCGACACTATGTTATTTGTACGAGGTGAAGAGCGATCCCGAAGGGATCCGCGAAGCGGCACGCCATATCTAGACAAGCGATCACCCCTATCTAGTAAGCGATCGCCCTATAAGCGCAAGAACTCACCTCCTGTCGCCATTAGGTAAAAATAGTCAAAACCCAGACTTGGCAAACTTTTCCTGCTTACAATAAGAATTGTAACAATAAGCTTGACAAATTGCAGATAATCTTAACTTCTCACCAATG
>NZ_JAPZQM010000261.1:0-8142 GCF_027530565.1 Microcystis sp. LE19-10.1B
TGAAATATTATGGAGATTTTTAAAATATGAATGGATTGAATTTAGCGCCTATAAAGACCGAAAGAGCCTCCTCGCTTACGTTAAAAAAGTGCTGGACAATTTTGGAGGCGAGTATGTAATTAATTTTGCCTAGGTACTTACGCCGCGAGCGGCGGGGAATTAGACCCGAAGAGATTAAAAACTGATTATTTAGGGTTTGCTGAATAATGGTAAAACCCTTTTAAAATAAGGCTTTTGACCTGTTAAAATCCGATGTTCATGCTGCGAAAATCGGATTGGGACCATCAAAAACCTTGCATTATCCTTATTATAGTACATAAGTTGGTACAAAAAAGAGAGGGCAACAAAGCCTGAAACTCCCGACGACCGGCTACTGACGACCGGCTACTGACTCCTAACCCCACCAACAAACTTTTTGCCGCAAACCCTATTTAGACCATGTAGCTGAATACTGGAGCGATGCTTGTGCCAATTTACCCAGTTATCAGCACTTTGTTGAGTGGATTCCTGTAACTTTGATTCCTTTTTGCCTCTATCTCAAACATTGCTGCTGATGCGTTTCAAATTTGAATTGGCGTACCAAGATTGGCCATCTCAAAACTTTGAAAACCGCAAAAGCCCTCAATTTTTAGGGATTGTAACATGAGTGATTACCCCGGATTTTCAGTTCTTAAATCTAGTTTATCTCAACCCCAGAAAACACCTCAATTAATGACAGAGCAGCACCAGGGCGATACCGATACCCAAACTTAAACCGACCAGCACTTGAAAAGGAGTATGACCAATTAATTCCTTTAAACGTTCCTCGTTAAATTCCTTGCCCTCCTGGAACATTTCATCGATAATTTGATTGAGAATCCGGGCCTGTTTTCCTGCTGCCTGACGCACTCCAGCCGCATCATACATAACAATAACCGCAAAAAGCGCCGCAATCGCAAATTCGGGACTAGACCAACCCATCTGTAATCCTACCCCAGTCGCCAAGGCCCCCACCAGCGCCGAGTGAGCGCTAGGCATTCCTCCCGACGAGACTAGATAGCGCAGACTCACCTTACCATCGCGGATTAACTCAATCAGCGCTTTTAGTCCCTGGGCAGTGAAACAAGCTAAAAGAGAGACTAGCAGTATTTGATTGTGTAACACCTGCTCGAAGTCCTGCATAATCTCATTCGTTTAATTTAATTTTTACGATTAACAATATACTCGGCGATGGCCCGTAAAGGTTCAGCGGCCTCATCGTAGCTACTCAATTCACCGATGGCACTGTCTATTAACTGTTGAGCTTGCTGGCGGGACCCTTCTATCCCCCAGAGACTGGGATAGGTGGCTTTTTGTGCCTGTAGATCCTTACCGGCGGTTTTACCTAATTCCTCCTTTGTCGCCGTGATATCGAGAACATCATCGATAATTTGGAAAGCCAAGCCAATATTTTGGGCATAGCGGGCTAATTTAGCTATATCTTCCCCTTTTGCCCCCGCTAAAACTGCCCCCGACACCACAGAAGTCTCCAACAGGGCCCCCGTTTTCTGAGTATGGATAAAACCGAGAGTTTCTGCCGAAATATCGGGTTTTCCTTCGGATTCCAAGTCTAAAACCTGACCTCCCACTAAACCCGCTGCCCCGACCGTGCGACCTAAACGGGCAATTACCTCTAAAATCTGTAGGGGAGGTACATTACGAGTCTGGGTAGCCACATACTCGAAAGCGTAGGCTAGGAGACCATCCCCAGCTAAAATAGCGATATCTTCGCCAAAAACCTTATGGTTGGTTAATTTCCCACGTCGGTAATCATCGTTATCCATGGCGGGTAAATCGTCATGAATTAATGACATAGTGTGAATCATTTCTAGGGCGCAAGCGGTGGGTAAAGCCATCTCTAGGGAACCCCCCATCAATTCACAGGTAGCCAGACATAAAATCGGCCGCAGCCGTTTGCCACCGGCGAGGAGAGAATAGCGCATCGCCTCGTAGATTTTGGCAGGATTGCCGATAACTAAAGAGCTATCTAAAGCTGACTCGACAATTAACCGCTTTTCCTCTAGATAGGAAGCCAGAGAAAAGCTCTCGTTTTTCCTCACTTCTACCCCTTGTTCGCCCCTAGTAACCATGTCTTTTTGTCTTGAACCGACTGCTTTTAAAACTATATCAGGAAACTCCACCTCGATCGGAATTAAACTGACCGCTCCCTTGTCCCCTAAGCTGTTGACTGTCTAAATTACGCCTTCAGACTGCATGGGAGTGCCAGAATTGACATTCTGAACACTTGTACTACATTTTCCCAGACGGAGAGGGTCTAATTTTCTTTTCTGATGCCTATTTTCTCTTTTAACCTGAAAAAATACCTCCCTCAGCAGCCCAGTCTAGGGATTAGCGAAAAACGGGCGATACAATTGAATTTCGCCGCAGTTATCATCGGAGATGCTAAAGTTTTGATGATTCGGTCAAACTTCCGTTTTCTTAGCTTGCAGTTTAGAAATTTCTCGATTAGCCTAGAAGTAGGATTATCCTAGGAATATATTGTATGCTGCCAGGGCAAATTTTAGGCGATCGATACCAAATTCAAAGTCAGTTAGGTAAACAAACCGGAAGACGCACTTTTCTCGCCCAAGATCTAAAAACGGGTACTACTGTTGTCGTCAAATTATTAATCTTCAGTCCCGATTTTGAATGGACAGATTTAAAACTCTTTGAACGGGAGGCCGAAACTCTTAAACATCTAGATTGTCGCTCGATTCCTGAATATATCGACTATTTTGAAGTTCGCACCGATACCTATCAAGGTTTTGCCCTTGTTCAGAGTTATATCGAGGCTAAATCTCTCAAGGAACAGATAGAAAATGGTCGCAAATTTAGTGAATCAGACCTGCAAGAATTAGCTAAATCTATCCTAGGTATTTTAATTTATCTCCATGGACTTAACCCGCCAATTATCCACCGGGATTTGAAACCTAGTAATATTTTACTAAAAGATCGATCGGGCCATAGTATCGGCAATGTCTATTTAATTGATTTTGGTTCTGTCCAGACTGTTGCTCAACAGGAACAGGCCACTTTAACTATCGTCGGAACCTACGGTTATATGCCCCCCGAACAATTCGGTGGTCGCACCGTTGCCGCTTCTGATTTATACAGTTTAGGAGCGACTTTAATCTATCTAGCTACAGGCATTCATCCCGCAGATTTACCCCAAAAAGATGGCAAGATTCAATTAAATAATTTAGCCAATTTAAGCCCTGCTTTTGTTCATTGGTTAGGGCAATTACTTGAACCTAGTCTCGAGAAAAGGTTTATTTCAGCACAAGCAGCAAATCAAGCTTTAAATACTCTCCACGAAATTCAATTAACTTCCTCGAACCTTGAAAAACCCGCAGGGAGTCGGGTACAGTTGCAAAAAAGCGAGGAGAAAATTAAAATATCTTTACCTCCCGAAGGTTTTACCCCTAAATTAATTTTTTTTGGAGCCTTTGCCATCGCTTGGAACGCTTTTTTATTATTATGGACAGGAGGAGCCGTTTCTACTCCTCTGTGGATGAGTTGGTTTTTTCTGCTCTTTTCCTTTTCCGTGCCTTTTTGGTTTGTAGGTTTAGGACTGCTTTACCAGATTATTTATTGTCTCAAAGGGGAGGAAATTATCACTATTGATAGTCAAGAAATTGTTGCCATTCAGCGAATTTGGGGTTTGACACTTCCGGGCAAAAAGAAAATGGCACGGGAACATATTAATAAACTGGTGAAAGCTGATAGTTATCATAGCAAAGATGGTGATGGCGATCGAGTTTATGTGCCGATGGCTTTAACTATTTGGGCGGGGACTAAAGAATATACTATTAGCAGTAAAACAAAAGAATATCTGAGTCAACCCGAAATTGAATGGTTAGCAGCGGAATTGAGTCAATGGTTAGGAATACCAATTACTAATAAGTAGCCGGTTGCAATCAGCTTTTTTCTCCCTTCTCCCCTCTCCCTTCTCCCTTCTCCGTTCTCCCCCACTGATTACTGATTACTGCTTACTGATAACTGAAAAATCTCCCCACTTCCCCACTGATTACTGTTTACTGCTTACTGATAACTGAAAAATCTCCCCTCTCCCCACTTCCCACCCCCTGATATGGACGAACTGTCTGTGAGCGGTGTAAAATTTTATGAAGAGTCTCGGCTTTTTTCTCCCTTTTCCTGAGAAATCCCCCAGAGCCAGTGACTAAGATCAAAATTGTGCATCCCATCGATAATTAAGTTTATGAGCGCCACTATTACCGTAGAAAAACGCAAATTAGAAAAACCCCCTTTAGAACTGCATTATCTCGGCGATCGAGTCCTGCGTCAACCGGCCAAGCGGATTGCTAAAGTCGATGACAGCATCCGCCAATTAGCCAGAGAAATGCTGCAAACTATGTATAGTTCCAATGGTATCGGTTTAGCGGCTCCGCAAGTGGCAGTCAATAAACAATTGATTGTCATCGATTGTGAACACGATAAACCCGAAAATCCGCCCCTAATTCTGATTAATCCCCAAATTATCGGTTATAGTCGGGAATTGTGCAAAGCGGAAGAGGGTTGTTTGAGTATTCCCGATGTGTTTTTAGATGTCATCCGTCCCCAAGCGATCGAAGTGAGTTATAAAGATGAACAGGGGAAACCGCGAAAACTGCAAGCTAACGGTTTACTAGCGCGGGTAATTCAACACGAAATGGACCATCTTAATGGTGTCATGTTCGTGGACAGAGTAGATAACGATTTGGCACTCAATGAAGAATTAAAAAAACACGGTTTTTCCGTGCAAGCGGTGAAACCGGTCGAGAAAGTGACAAAATAAAGGCATTAGTTAATTTAGGTGAGGAGTGAAGATGACCCCGAAAAGCGGCGTTTTATTGTTATTATCCTGTATTGCAGCGATCGCTGGTGTGGGTTGTGTCTTTGAAATTAGTTCGGGAGAACCGGATTTAGGCAATACCACCACTGGCCTAATTCTAGCGGCAAGTGTGCCACTAACAGCCCTATTTTTTTGGGCGGCGGTTAAAGACACGAGAGCCAATTACAAATAGAATAACTTCCCCTCGGTTGCAGAAGAGAGAATTTATTTCTCTCTTTTGTTTGTTTTAACTACAGGACAAATTGCCAGAAAAAGTTACTACTTTTGAGGACTTTAAGTAGCTGGTTATAATTAAATTAAAAATAGTTTTTAGGTTCGATACCCCCTTAGTACTAGGGTTGATTCATAGTAGGGTTGATTCATGAATCAACCCTACCCTTAGTCCCCCGTTGATAAGGGTGGTGTCTGATAATTTTTAACGCCTACCTACTTATCATCTTTCATGACAATCAATTATCTGCCGATCGGTGAAAATCTGATTAGGTAAAGATTTCCCCCCTCTCTCCTCTATCCGCAATCTAGAATGATAAAATAGGTGAAGTTCAAAGCATCATTCATTAGCTATGACCACAACCTACAAAGTAGAAATTTCCCATTTAGGAACAACACAAACGATCGAAGTTAGGGAAGATCAAACTATACTAAAGGCAGCCTACGATGCGGGGATTGACTTACCCAGTTCTTGCAATGCGGGCGTATGTACTACCTGCGCCGCTCAACTTTCCCAGGGTAGCGTCGAACAAGGAGAGGGCATGGGATTATCCCCCGACCTGCAAAAAGAAGGCTATGCTTTGTTATGTGTGGCCTATCCTCGCTCGGATATTAAACTGGAATCTGGCAAGGAAGAAGTAGTTTATCAACGTCAATTCGGGAAACCCTAGGACAAACTGGGGTTAAGATGACAAATTTTCGGGGGTTTCCCCCCAAAAAACCAGATTTTGAGCCAATAGAACCAGCAAACCCTAACTAATAGCTGAATGCTGACTACTCAGGGAAAACTTTTCCTCTCTACCCTTAAGGGCCGCTTTCATGAAACCAGAAAAGAGAGGATGAGCTTTATTGGGACGAGAGCGAAATTCGGGGTGAAATTGGGTAGCAATAAAGAAAGGATGTTTTGGTAGTTCGATAATTTCCACCAAACGACCATCAGGAGAAGTGCCACTCACCAGATAACCAGTCTCGAAAAAGAGACTACGATAGGCATTATTAAACTCGTAACGGTGACGATGGCGCTCATAGATAACCTCTTGACCGTAGAGGGAGAAAGCCAGACTATCGGGATTTAAACGGCAGGGATAGAGACCTAAGCGCATTGTTCCCCCTAAATCCACCACATCTGCCTGTTCTGGCAGTAAATTAATCACTGGATTGGGTGTATCCTCTTCAAATTCGGAACTATTGGCCCTTTCTAATCGGGCCACATTGCGACCCCATTCGATAATCGAACACTGCATCCCTAAACAGAGACCCAAGAAAGGAATATTATTGACCCTAGCATACTCGATCGCCTTAATTTTGCCATCCACACCCCTAATACCAAAACCACCTGGTACAACAATACCGTCAACACCGCTTAAATGAGCTTCGGCCGAATCGTGATCCACATCTTCGGCACTTACCCAACGCAATTCTATCTCGCTATCAAGGGCAATAGCAGCGTGTTTCAAGGCCTCTACCACCGAGAGATAAGCGTCCCCCAATTGCACATATTTACCGACGATAGCTATCTCTAATTTTTGACCGGGGGATTGCATCTGTCGGATGAGATTTTCCCACTCCTCCAGATGGGGGTATCGGGGACCCAGGTTTAATAATTCTAGGGTTTGTTGCGCTAATCCCTCTTTTTCCAGATTGAGAGGCACTTCGTAGATACTGCTGGCATCCTGAGCAGTAATCACCGATTCCACCGGCACATCACAGAAAGCTGAGAGTTTTTCTTTTAAACCCGGTTGTAGGGGTAGATGACAACGACAGACTAACACATCCGGTTGAATGCCGATCGATCTTAATTCCTTGACCGAGTGTTGCGTCGGTTTAGTTTTCATCTCCTTAGCGGCCGGAATCCAAGGAATTAGGGTAACGTGCATATAAACCACGTTATTTCGACCTACATCCTTCCTAAATTGCCTAATTGCTTCTAAAAAAGGCAAAGATTCGATGTCTCCCACCGTACCACCAATTTCTGTGATGACAATATCGGGGTTGGTATCTTTGGCCACCCGGAGAATCCTTTCCTTGATTTCGTTGGTAATATGGGGAATTACCTGCACGGTTCCCCCCATATAAGCACCACGGCGCTCTTTATTCAATACCGCTTGATAAATCGAGCCAGTAGTCACGCTATTGAGACGGGAGAGTTCCGTATCGGTAAAACGTTCGTAGTGGCCAAGGTCGAGGTCGGTTTCGGCCCCATCATCGGTGACAAATACCTCTCCGTGTTGAAAAGGACTCATCGTACCCGGATCCACGTTGATATAGGGGTCTAATTTCAGAATTGAGACGGAATAATCCCGACTTTTCAACAATCTTCCCAAACTAGCGGCGACAATTCCTTTCCCAATACTGGAGACAACTCCCCCGGTGACAAAGACAAATTTACTCATAAAATTCTTCCTGCGATCAATTATACCTAGCAAGGGGTGAGAGTTTTCGGGATGGGGCGGTGTCATTTTCCCAGATTTCATCGAAAATTTGGGTCTGAAACCCCGTCGTTCTACGACGGCTTTACCGTCAGATTTTAGCGCATTTACACGATATATGCTAGAATGCGAGATATGGAAAAAGCCTATTCTTACCGATTTTACCCAACACCAACACAAGAGTCGCTATTGCGGCGCACATTGGGCTGTGTAAGATTAGTTTACAACAAAGCTCTGCACGAACGAACACAAGCTTGGTATGAAAGACAAGAAAGAGTAGGATATACTGAAACTTCTTCAATGTTGACCGATTGGAAAAAACAAGAAGAATTAGACTTTTTAAACGAAGTTAGCTGTGTACCTTTACAACAAGGGTTAAGACACCTACAAACAGCTTTTACTAATTTCTTTGCTGGTCGTACTAAGTATCCCAACTTTAAGAAAAAACATCAAGGAGGAAGTGCCGAATTTACCAAATCAGCCTTTAAATTTAAAGACAAACAAATCTATTTAGCCAAATGCACAGAACCTTTACCTATTCGATGGTCAAGAAAAATACCAGAAAGCTGTGAACCAAGCACAGTAACAGTCAGATTACATCCTTCTGGACGTTGGCATATTTCAATTAGATTT
>NZ_JAPZQM010000211.1:0-7468 GCF_027530565.1 Microcystis sp. LE19-10.1B
CAGGTGGTCAATTACCTAATTTTCAGGGAAAAAATCCCTAAATTTTCCCCCCAATCACTCCAATGGTAGGCACTTTTTCAGGGAAAAAAAGTCTAAAAGCCTTATCCAACAAGGTTTTTAGATTTATTCAGCAAACCCTAAAAGTCTTACCCAACAAGGTTTTTAGATTTATTCAGCAGACCCTATTTAGGGGTTGCTGGCTTATCACCTTGACATCAGGGCCGTAGAGATTTGTACTCAATTACTATCCTATCGCTAAATTCTGGGAAGAAATCAAAATCCCCCTAAATCCTTAACAAATTCCTAATCATCTCGTTTGGCATCATGATAAGCCGCCCCGAGGTATAATTCCCCTACTTTCGGGTTATTGAGTAAATCTTGACCCGATCCCTGAAAACGATCTTGACCACTTTCTAAAACATAACCTCGATCGGACATCATTAGGGCTTTTTTGGCATTCTGTTCCACTAAAATAATTGCAGTTCCCGTCTGATTAATCGCTTTTATCTGTTCAAAAACGCTGGTTACTAAGATAGGAGATAAAGCTGCCGAAGGTTCATCGAGAATTAATAAATCTGGTTGCAACATCAGCGCTCTTCCCATGGCTAACATCTGTCTTTCTCCTCCGGATAAAGTGCCAGCTTTCTGACGACGGCGCTCGTCCAAACGAGGAAACATGGCATAAATGCGCTCTTTTAGGGGTTTAATCGCTTTTTTACTGGTAAAAGCCCCCATTTCCAGATTTTCCTCGATGCTAAGGGATGGAAAAACATTAGCAATTTGGGGAACATAACCCATACCGAGGGGAACGATTTGATTAGATTTCCAACCAGTGATATTTTTTCCCTTAAAAGTGATAGTTCCAGCACTGGGTTTTAATAAACCAAAAATAGTCTTAGCGAGGGTGGATTTTCCCGCACCATTGGGACCGATAACCGTGACTAATTCCCCCGGTGCAATGCGAAAGTTAACCCCTTGCAATATGTATAAATCCTGCACATAACCAGCATAAACTTGTTCAACTTCTAAAAGATAATCCATGGTAAGGTAAAAAGGAGATAGGAGACAGTAATATGAATTATAAATTGGGAAGTGGGAAGCATTTTCAGTGAACAGTAATCAGTGAACTGAAAACTTACATCTGATAACTGATAACTGATAACTGATAAATTAGGGAGTTTTTTGTAAATCGGGACGTTCTTGTGGCAGAATTGCACCTTCGACGGGGCATACTTGTAGACAGATACCACAGTCGATACAAGTGGCAAAATCAATCCAATACCAATCGGTTCCTTTAACATTTTTACCCGGTCCCGGATGGATGCAAGCAACAGGACAAGCGGAAACGCAATCGGCAACCCCTTCACAAGTTCCAGTGACGATCGAATGTGGCACAGTGTTTTCTCCTCTAATTCTTAACATTACTTTACCACTTTTAGGCACTGCCGTGCCAAGATCGGATCATTGTTAGGAAACTTTCTCTTAATTCCCTAAAATATTGGGAGTTTTTTCTTGATCTTAGCAAGAAGTAAAATAGAAGTTTTCGCTAGGGTTTTTACTATTCCCTTACGGGAGGACAAATAGTTAATTTCTTCCCGTAATTCCTGATTATTTTTCTGGAGATAATTATGATTATTTTCTAATTCTTTTAGGGATATTTCCATCTCTTTTATAGTACGATAATCTTGCTGTTGTTTCAGATACATTATCTGTTGTGCTTCCTGTAATTTTCTTAACTCTAACCAGACTTGATTCTGACTTGATTCCTTAGTTTCACTGAGCGCATACTGGAAAAAATTAGTGATTTCTTCCGCTATTGTTTGATTAACTTCAAAAAACTCGATAATATCAATCTTTTCGGGGGTAATTTTGGGGTATAACTTTCTTAAATCTTGGGCGATATTAGAGGAAAAAGCGATGATTCTAGAAGCGGATAAAATTGCATAGTGTTTTTCTAAATCTACTGGTAAATTGCCGTTTTCTTCTGGGAACTCAGAAGCAAGCAAAAGTAGAGAAGGAGTGGTTAAGGGACTGGTATAAAAAGTGGAAATAAATAAATTTGCCTGTAGGCGATCGCAAATATCTTGGATTTTTCTGGCATCCTTTCCCGTACAATTATAATCGTAGGATTCCGCGGGCCAATATTTAAATTCTTCCCATCTTGGTGCGGTGTTATTTCTATCTAAAATAACAATGTGTTGACTAAATTCTAATTGACTCCAATGCTCTAGAATTGAAGACCAAATTCTGGCTAATTTTCGTTGCTTAAGTTGAAAGATCACGCCATCAATAACAATAATTGGGCATCTTTTCCGGGAGATAGCTTGAATTGTTTGTAATTTTTCTCGCTCATCTTCCTGTAAAATTATGCCTAAATCTTCCATCTTAACTGGATTGGGTTTAATTTCTATATCCTTAATGTCTGGGTGGGGAATTTTATAGATTTTACACACTTGATAATGTTCCTGTAATGCTTGACCATTACTGCCATGTTCTAAGCCTTGGAGATTTAAATAATATAACCCTAAAATCTCAGGAATTAAAGCCATTTTTTCGCCTTGAATGCCGATTCTTAACCAAAATTCATAATCACCAGCACAGCGAAAATTTTCCTGAAAATAACCATATTTATCGTGCAGCATTTTTCGCCACATTGGTTGAGAACCCACACAACAACCTTGACGCATCTGTTGATAGGAGTAATTTGGCCAATTCCAATGTTTTAAAGCTGGGGTGGTGGCAAAAGTATCATTTTTGAGGGTGGTAATTAATTGATCGGCATAAACCAAGCTAATCTCTCTATTGTTATCTAGATAATTAGCCATAATTTCCAGAGCATTAAAACAGCGACGATCATCAGTATTCCCATTGGTGATATAGGAACCCCTAGCTAGTTTAATAGCACGATTCCAAGCGCGGTAGAGGGTTTCTCGTTCTCTAGTTCTCTGGTAAATAATATTAGGATAATTTTCTTGAAACTCTTGGATAATCTCCCCTTCATTCTCCGGGGAAGCACTATCGATAATAATAAGTTCTACTTCTCCCTTTTCATAAAGAGTTTGAGTAACTAAATCCTCTAAACAACCCTGGATAAACTCCGCTGATTTATAGGTAGAAACAATTACGGAAACTTTGATCCTCTGCACGGGGATAGAGTTATTAAAACTAGGATTCATCGGCTTATCTGATCGCAATTCAAGACAGGGAAATTTTTTGATAATTTTGAAAAAGAAGATTTTAAGACTCTATATTTGATCGGGAGAATTGTCAAGATGTTATCGACTCTTATTGAAGATACCAGTTTATTTACCTTTGGCTTGTTACTTGACATAATAAAAAACTATAATGGGAAGGCTGTGGAAAATGAGCAACAATGACCGTATCTTCCTCCCTAGACTGGCTAACCCGTGGCACCAGTGACCTATTCCCCCATCAACCCGACTCCCAAGAGCCTAGGGAAAATTTAACCCAACTACTGCAAACCACCGATCGCCCTTTAAGAATTAAACTAGGTATTGACCCCACCGGCAGCGATATTCACCTAGGTCATAGTATCCCTTTTCGGAAACTGCGTGCTTTCCAGGATGCCGGTCATGTGGCAGTGGTGATTATTGGTGATTTTACCGCTAGAATCGGCGATCCGACCGGAAAATCGGAAGTTAGAAAACAATTAACCATCGAAGAAGTGAGAGCCAATGCCGAGAATTATCTGGCACAATTACGCCCAATTTTAGATTTTAACACCCCTAATCGCCTAGAAATTCGCTATAACTCGGAATGGTTGGGGAAATTAGACCTATCGCAAATTCTCGAACTTCTCTCCACCATGACCGTCGGGCAAATGTTGGCAAAAGAAGGCTTTTCCGAACGCTACGACCGGGAAAACCCGATTTTTCTCCATGAATTTCTCTATCCCTTAATGCAGGGTTATGATTCCGTCGCTGTCGAGGCCGATGTCGAATTGGGAGGAACTGATCAAAAATTTAATATTGCCGTCGGTCGTGATTTGCAGAAATATTTCGGTAAAAAACCGCAATTCGGGCTACTTTTACCGATTTTAATCGGAACCGATGGCAGTCAAAAAATGTCCAAATCCCTGAATAATTATGTGGGATTGCGGGAATCGGCCCTGTCCATGTACTCGAAACTGGAAAAAACCCCCGACGCTTTGTTAAAAGATTATTACGAACTATTGACAAATTTGCCCTTAGATGCTATGGCGAGCAATCCGCGAGAGGCACAAAAACAACTGGCGATCGAGGTAGTTGCCCAGTTTCACGGAGAAGAGGAGGCATTAAAGGCACAAAAAACAGCGCAGGAGATAGTTCTACAGGGAAATACGGCAGCTGCGGCCTCTGTACCCGAATTTTCCCTAGCAGCGGTCACTTTTCCCCTGAAATTATTCTATCTTCTTGCGGCCACCGGCTTATGTAAAAGTAGCGGCGAAGGGAGAAGACAGATTCAGGGGGGTGCAGTCAGAATCGATAGTGAGAAAATCACCGATGTGGACAAAAGTTTTGAGACAGCCGAAGCTTTAACGGGAAAAGTCCTACAGGTGGGCAAAAATAAATTTATTCGCTTTGTAGCTTAAATAAGCGAAAAAGTCCCTATTCGGCGGCTTTTTCCACGATTTCTAACTCAAAATCTCGAAAATGGGCTTTAAACTTTTTACTGAACTCGACGAGGACGGGTAGATTGGCGCTAACTGGTCTGCCACGCCATTCGGTGACAAACGCTTTCACCTGTCCCTCTAGTCCTTTCACGTCAAAAGGATTCGATTTGTGTTCAGGATGGTGATAAACCACCACGGACTCAATTACACGAACTTGATCGCCAACTTTCATAAACTCTCTAGCGAAGACAAACGCCTATTGTATCTTTGAAAACAATCTTATCATTCTACGCCGTATCAGGGAACGGGGAACTGAAAACTCTTAAGATTGAAACCTAGAGCCTGAGCTTTGACGATACTTTTGTTCGTAAGCAGCAATACTGGGAGCAACCTAAGCGTCACCTGTTGTGCAAGGCTGACGGCTAAAACACTGATAACTAGGGCTTGCTGAAAAAATCTAAAAACTTTGTTGGATAAGGCTTTTAGAGTTTTTGTCAATCAAAAAGTACCAGGCATGGGAGTGATCAGGGGGAAAATTGAGGTACTTTTTCTCTGAAAATTAGGTAACTGACTACCTCAAAGTCGGTAAAACCCCACACCCCACACCCCACACCCCACACCCTGCCCCCACGAAAAACTTTTTCAGCCAACCCTAACTACTTAATGATTTGATAGCATGGGGGAAAACCTATAGAGGGTTAAGCGGTATGAGTGACTATAAAGATTCTTCTTCCATGCGCTATTTCCTGGCGGGATTAAAACCCTTTGCCCAACCTTTATTTTGGCTACCGTTAGGAATATTTTCCTTGGCTCTAATTGGTTTGTGGGTATATCAACAGAATCCTGAATGGTTGGGTTCGGTATTAGATACCCCAGGAATGTCCTTGGAGGAGCGGGAAATCCGGGCTAACCAGATTACCGATACTCCTCTCCCCAGTACTGTACCATTGCCAGCCATTCCTGCCCATAATAATACCGCTCGCCTGAACAAACCGGCCTCGACGCAGCCTTTTAATCCTCTAAATACTAATCCCGATAAGAACCAGAAACCCTCCTTATTTGCGCCGTTAATGCCGCAGACTAAGCAAAATCAGGCACCGAAGGCTAGTAAAAGTCTGCAACCGATTCAACTGCGACCGATTAGTGGCGACAGTAGCAATTATCCTTTACAAAGGGAAATCGAAAATCGCTCGCGGACTGCTAACTTGAATAATTCTCCTAATCTCAACCCCGGGGGCAGCCCGAATCAAGTTAACCCCCAGGGAAATTATTCCCCTGAACAACAAAATGTTCAACCCCTACCCTCCTGGAATAATGCCAACCCTAACCCCGTCTCCGGCTCTAGCAACCAATCCAACTATTATCAACCCCCTGTATATCAACCCCCCGTCTACGGCAGTCAACCGAACGTCACTGGTTATCCTAATCAGGGAATGCCACCTAACAATAATGGCACCCCCAATCAAGTCCCACCTCAAAGTATTAACCGAGGTTTCACCATCCAACAACCTATTAATACCAGGTCTTCTGGTTACTAGAGGAACTTAGATAGGGTTTGCTGAATAAATCTAAAAACCTTGTTGGATAATATTTTTAGACTTTTTTGAAATCAAAAAGTACCAGCGATTGGAGTGATTGGGGGGAAAATCCCTGGACTTTTTCCCTGAAAATTAGGTAATTGACCGCCTGAAAATGGGTAAAACCCTACACCCCACACCCCACACCCTACCCCCACCAACAAACTTTTTGCCGCAAACCCTAGATAGGAGCTTGCAGGAAGTCTAATAAAATCGGATTAACTATTTCTGGAGCTTCATCCTGGGGACAGTGGCCTAAACCAGCTAAGGGGATAAACTGTTTTACTGTCGGGAATCGTGCTAATTCTTGGCCCAAGGACAAGGGTTCCCAGGGATCTTCGCTACCCCAAAGCAGAATAGCCCGACAGGGGAGAATCGGCAGTAGGTCTTCTGGCAGCGGGCCGCCGGAATAAGCGGTAAAAGCGAGGAAAACCTTGAACGCTCCTGGATCTCGGGCGGGTTTTAGGATTATTTCTACTAATTCCTCCGTTACTGCTTCCGAGCGCCGATAAGCTTGCAGGAGAATTTTACGCACTGTCTGGGGTTTAGCAATCTGTTGGAAGAAAAAAGCCCCAATTGCTTTATTTTTGAGAATTATTTGGGCAAAATCTGCGCCTAAACGACGATACCAGGGTAATTCCCCCCGTTTTCTTTCGTGCAGTAGTCTGAGGGAACAATTAATCGCCGCTACCCCAAGGACAAAATCGGGATAATCGACGGCAGCCTGCATAATGGCCACGCAACCGATGGAATTACCCGCCAAAAAAGCAGGCCCCCCCACCACTTCCCGACAAAAATCGGCAATTTGCGCCCCCCAAGTCTCGAAAGTATAATCGATCTCGTTTTTTGGTTCGGGTTTGTCGGAACCGCCAAAACCAATTAAATCTAGGGCAAAACAGCGACATTTTTCGCCTAAAACGGGGATATTTTTCCGCCAATGTCCCCAAGATGCCCCAAATCCATGCACAAGCACGATCGCCGGTCCCGTCTCCCCCGCACTCTGATAGGTGATTTTGAATCCCCGCCAATGCCAAATTTTTGCTTGTGTCTCTAATCCTAGAATTTGCTGCATATTTTTGTTTATCTGTAAAGTATTTGTTGCTTTTCTTAATATATACTGTCAGGTTAAGTAGGGTCTGCTGAATAAATCTAAAAACCTTGTTGGATAAGACTTTTGGACTTTTTTCCCCTCAAAAAGTGCCAGCCATTGCGGGGATCGGGGGGAAAATTCCTGGACTTTTTCCCTGAAAATTAGGTAGTTGACCACCTGAAAATCGAT
>NZ_JAPZQM010000585.1:0-6146 GCF_027530565.1 Microcystis sp. LE19-10.1B
GCTTTTGACCTGTTAAAGTCCGATGTTAGTGCAAGAAAATAGGATTGGGACTTTCAAAAACCTTGCATTATCCTTCTTGTGGTACATCGCTTGGTAAAAAAACAAGGGCAACAAAGCCTAAAACGACCGACTCCTGACGACCGGCTACTGACTCCTACCCCCAGGAAAAACTTTTTCAGCAGACCCTAATTCGGGCGGATCTTGCAGGTCAGCATCCAAAACAATAATTACTTGTCCTCGGCAAAAATTAAGTCCAGCAGTTACCGCCGCTTGATGACCAAAATTGCGGGCGAAACTGATATAACATACTCGTGAATCAGCTTTGTGCAGTTCTCGCAGCAGTTTTAAGGAACTATCTTTACTACCATCATTTACTAGAATTAATTCTACCGCCCCATCTAAATTATTCATGATGGCACTCACCCGGCGATACAGTTCGGCAATAGTTTCTTCCTCGTTATAGATGGGGACAATCAGGGAATATTTTAGCATTTGCATAATAATATTTGACCAGTAATTGATTGAAAAATCTGACTCCTAACTCAGAGAATTCTGCCGTCAATCTCTTTACTTAGCGAAGAAAATCCTCGATCGCCTGTCCCGTCTCTTCCGGTGCTTCTTCTGGTAAAAAATGACCGCTGGCGATCGCCTGTCCCGTGACTTGATTAGCTAGCTGCTGCCAAAGAGCGATCACATCGTATTGACGTGCAATGAAACCTTTTTCTCCCCAAAGAACCAAGAGGGGAGAGGAAATTTTCCGGTCTAAATCCTGACGATCATGCTCTAAATCGATGGTAGCGGCAGCCCGATAATCGGCACAAGTGGCGGTTATCGTGCTTAAATCTCGAAAACAACGCCGATATTCCCCCAAAGCTTCCTCTGTAAAAGCGCTAAAATCTCGACCCCAACTTTGCAAGCAATGTTGCAGATAATAATCGGGATTAGCGGCGATCAGGGTTTCGGGAAAAGGGGAAGGCTGAATCAAGAAAAACCAATGATAGTAGGCAGTGGCAAAAGTTTGCTCAGTCGCCTCATACATCGCCAGCGTTGGGGCTATATCGAGTAAAACGAGTTTTTTTACCTTTTCGGGAAAATCAAGGGCGAGACGGTGGGAAACTCGCGCCCCTCGATCGTGGCCGATTAGATAAAACTCCTGATAACCCAATTTTTCCATCAGCAATACCTGATCGAGGGCCATGACTCGCTTGCAGTAATTGCTAGAATCCTCTAGGGGTAAGGGTTTATCGCTATCCCCGTAGCCGCGCAGATCCGTGGCGATCACCGTAAAATTAGCCGCTAATCGGGGGGCGATTTTATGCCACATTTGATGGGTTTGGGGATAACCATGGAGCAAAAGCAGCGGAAAACCGCGCCCACCTTTGACACCATTGATAGTAATGCCATTAACTTCTAGCTGAAATTTCCGAAAATTTGTCAGCATTTTTGCCTCCTGTCACTTTGGGGAAAGATAATTGCATCATCTGGCAAAAGTGACCCAATCAGTAAAGTTTTTTCACTATAGCCGCTCAAGCCGCTGCTTTTCTGGTAGATTAAAACCATTGGGTTGCTCAAAAATCAACGAGTTAAGCAGTAATTTGATTATGATCTCGATTATCTATTCCGATGAATTTCTCGATCACGATACAGGTATTTACCATCCCGAACAAGCGGCGCGTTTAACGGCAATTGTCGAGGCTTTAAAACAAACAGAATGGCAGTCAAAATTAACATGGCATTTACCGACACCGATCGAAATTCGTGACGAAGTAATCCCTTTGATTAAACAAGTTCATAATCAAGATTATGTTGATAGATTGCGGCGAATTTGTCAACAGGGCGGAGGAAGATTGGATGCTGATACTCCCGTTTCTGCGCGTAGTTACGATGTGGCGTTACTAGCGGTTAGTGGCTGGTTAGATGGAGTTGATCGAGTCTTATCTACTGGCGATCCTGCCTTTATTTTAGCCCGTCCCCCCGGACATCATGCCACTTCTAATTATGGCATGGGTTTCTGTCTGTTTTCTAATGCTGCTATTGCCGCTTATTATGCTTTGGAAAACAAAAGAGTGCAAAAAGTAGCGATTCTCGATTGGGACGTACATCACGGCAATGGCACCCAGGATATAGTCGAAAATCATCCCCAGATTGCCTATTGTTCCCTTCATCAATTCCCCTTTTATCCCGGCACGGGAGAAGCGAGAGAAAAAGGGGAGTTTAATAATGTTTTAAATATTCCCTTATCGGCGGGAAGTACGATTAAAGATTATCAAGAACATTTTGAGGGGCAAGTCATACCTTTTCTGAAAAATTTTCAACCGGATTTAGTGATTGTTAGTGCTGGATATGATGCCAATCAAGCGGATCCTCTGGCGGGAATTTGTTTACACCCACAGGATTATAGAATTTTAACCAAATACCTCTTAACTCTCAATAAACCGCTGCTTTTCGGCTTAGAAGGTGGTTATGATTTAGAAACTTTAGCGGCTTCCGTCGTCGCCACCTTAGAAGCTTTGCTCTGATCCTATTCCGGGTAATCGTTACATTTCTTTAAAAAGATTGGTAACAAAGCGATCTAATGCGGTAAGGTAAACGATCGATAGAAAAAAACCCTTGACCTAGTTGCCTTTTAAGATTATGAACTCCCTTGCGCCACACCTAAAAGCCAAAGCCCTCAAGCCCAATAGTCGTCGTCCTGCCAAAGAATTGTGTAGCGAGTGCGGACTTTGTGACACTTATTATATTCACTATGTTAAAGAAGCTTGTGCTTTTCTCAATCAACAAATCGCTGATTTAGAAGCAGCAGCACACGGCAAAAGTCGCGACTTAAATCAGGAAAATGATCTCTATTTTGGTGTTCATCAAGAGATGATGGCTGCCAAGAAAAAACAAGCTATCCCTGGGGCGCAATGGACAGGAATCGTCAGCACAATTGCCTGTGAAATGCTCAATCGTGGTTTAGTAGAAGGGGTGGTTTGTGTGCAGAATACCGCCGAGGATCGCTTTCAACCGCAGCCGATTCTCGCTCGTACCACGGAAGAAATTCTCGCCGCTAAAGTCAATAAACCGACTCTTTCTCCCAATTTATCAGTCCTAGAAGAAATTGAAAAATCGGGCATGAAACGGTTATTAGTTATCGGAGTTGGTTGTCAAATTCAAGCCCTAAGAGCAGTAGAAAAAAAATTAGGCTTGGAAAAGTTATATGTCTTAGGAACTCCCTGCGTCGATAATGTCACCCGCTCAGGACTGCAAAAGTTTCTAGAAACTACCAGTCGTTCCCCAGAAACTGTGGTTCACTACGAATTTATGCAGGATTTTAGGGTACACTTTAAACACGAAGATGGCTCGATGGAAATGGTTCCTTTTTTTGGCTTAAAAACTAATAAATTAAAGGATGTTTTTGCCCCTTCCTGTATGACTTGTTTTGATTATGTTAACTCCCTTGCTGATTTAGTTGTGGGCTATATGGGCGCACCTTTTGGCTGGCAATGGATTATGGTTCGTAATGATACGGGCAAGGAAATGTTAGAGTTAGTTAAAGATCAATTAGACACCCAAGATGTTATGTCTAGTGGTGATAGAAAACAGGCGGTACAAAATAGCATTCCTGCCTATGATAAAGGTGTAACCTTGCCGATGTGGGCGGCAAAAATGATGGGAGTAGTAATTGAAAAAATCGGGCCTAAAGGGTTAGAATATGCTCGCTTTTCTATCGATTCTCACTTTACCCGTAATTACCTTTATGTTAAACGTAATTATCCTGAAAAATTAGCGGCTCATGTTCCTGAATATGCTAAAAAGATTGTGGAACAGTATAAATTGCCCGATTAATTAGGGTATGCTGAAAAAGTAGGGGCGCAACATTCGGATAGGAAATCTACGGTTTCAGCCATAGGTTATCCCCCGAATGTTCACCCCTTCTTCGACAATCTCTTATCAGTTATCAGTTATCAGTTATCAGTTATCAGTTATCAGCTATCAGTTATCAGTGATTAATTCAATCATAGTCGATGATAGGTGATGCGTTACGACTAAATCTGGATGTTGTCAAATTTTCTCTTGACAAAGGCGACTTGACATGATACTATATTCATAATGGAAAATCCTTGCGCCTACAGACCCTATTTTCAAGTCTCAATAATCGCCAATAAAAGCTTAGATAGCGATAATTTTTTTAAGGATTGAGAACCATGAACTATCAAAGAGAGTTTTATGTTGTCATTGAACGAGATGAGGATGGATATTATGTTGGGGAAGTTCCTCAACTTCGGGGTTGTTACAGTCAAGGGGAAACGATTGATGAATTGATGAAGAATATCAGGGAAGTGATTGAACTTTGCTTGGAAGATGACAATCCGGAAGATGTGTCGAAGTTTGTTGGAATTGAAAAGGTGTCTATCTGATGCCAAAATTACCGATATTAACCGGTGATGAAGTTATCAAAGCTTTAACGAGAATAGGGTTTCAATCTATCCGACAAAAAGGAAGTCATCTGCGCTTAAAACATGAAGATGGAAGAGTTGTCACCGTACCGGTTCATCGGGGGAAAACTGTCGGGAAAGGATTACTCCTAAAAATTTTACGCGATGCTGAACTGACACAAGAAGAATTCATTCGTCTGCTGTAATTCCCATCTTGATTTAAGCTTCATGTCCCCGTTTTTCTGGATGTTGTTAAATTTTCTCTTGACAAAGGCGACTTGACATTATATTATATTCATAGTGGAAAATCCGTGCGCCTGCAGACACTCTTTTCAAGAATTTTCAAGGTCTAGTTTATTCGCCATAATGAGTTTTAGCACGATGAATATAGATTAACTTCTGTTCATCATCAGTCTAAACTTTGATTGGAATGATTGAATGAATACTATGATTGTGTTGTATGCTGACTTCATAAACCATTAATCAATGTCTCCCAAGACTTCCTCGAAAGAATAGGTTTCATTTTCATTAATTTGCTGTAGAGATAGTTGTAAGCTTTCTCTTAAATCGGGAATAGAGAGTAATTCGATAGTTTCTTGTAAACTTTCATAGTTTTTTTGGGAAATCAAAATTACAGAGTCCTCCTGATTCTCAATGGCATAAATTTTGTTATCTTCCGTAACCGATTTAACGAGACTTGGTAAATCGGTTTGAGCATCGGCGATTTTAATTTTTTTGATCATAATTAATCCTTTTTTTGATGATGAAATAATAAAAATTATTGTAGGGATTTAACAATCTCACCTAATCACAGTCCAGACAGCATCCTCCTATAATTATCCATCATTGTAGTCATCAGTGATTAATTCAATCATAGTCGATGATTAGGTGGTGCGTTACTGGACTAGGTAATAGGTGTAGGGGTAATTCATGAATTACCCTTACAATAACGTTTTTCTGGATGTTGTTAAATTTTCTCTTGACAAAGGCGACTTGACATGATACTATATTCATAATGGAAAATCTGTGCGCCTACAGACCCTCTTTTCCAAAGCATTCAAACTCTATCTTAATTCTACTTGCCAGAGTTGGGACAACATAGTTTTATATTCTCCATAATCGTTTGAGTATGGGGATGATTTTCCCCTAATCTTTCCCTGAAAATATTAATCGTTTCTAGATAGAGAGGTTCCGCTTCTGTGTACCTAACTTGGGAGTAGTACAAGTGTGCTAAATTGTTGAGGGAAGTTGCCACATGGGGATGATTGTCTCCTAGTAGTTGTTGTCTCAATTCTAATGTAACTCTATATTTTGAAATAAAATGAAAAATCCTTCTTGCGTAAAATGCTTATCGTGGGTAAGAATTTCATTTATATTCATTTGGCGCATTGTTTGCATGGATATACAATCTGTTAAGCTGTAATCTTTATCTGGACGATTTTGATATAAATCTAATCCTGATTGGAACGTCTGATGAGTTTGAGGTATAACTAAGATTTGGGGATTATTTTGTAAGCCTCTAATAACTTGTAAGGTTTTTCGTCTAACTGACATTCCATAAGCAGATAGATTGTTGAAAACTTCAATAAAGACTTCATCGGTTGTCACTATTGTTACCTGCTGGAGTTTCCTTGTCATTTCTATAGCTTTCTCATGCCAATCATCACGATTGTTAATGAGAGCAACCCAATAAAATGTGTCTGCAAAGATGGTTTTCATTGCTATGAT
>NZ_JAPZQM010000203.1:0-8073 GCF_027530565.1 Microcystis sp. LE19-10.1B
ACCCTTATATAGAAAGGCATTTAGCGATTTTTGTCAATTGTTTTTTATCTAGAGCGAACTAATCAATTAAGTCTCTTGCCAGATAAGGATTTAGTCGATTTATGCCCCCCTATCGAACCATAACAAGTAACGAAGAGCCTACTTTATTTGGTATCATCAAGTAAGAGAAGCTTGATTTATGTTGGTACAGAAATGATGAATCAAAAAATTACTGCTATTTTCAATGGAGAAGCTTTTTATCCTACTGAAACCTTTAATCTTAAGCCGAATACTAAAGTAAAATTGACAATAGAAACTCAATTAATTGATGAAGAGCAATTGCAAATAATGGCAGATGATGTGGATATTTTAGGAGAAATAGCTACCATTAATCAGGAGTTTATGTTCTCTGAAATGGACGGTTTGTAGAAAATGACTATCGCAAGAGGTGAAATTTATTTCGTTAATCTTAACCCGATTCAAGGAAAAGAGCAAGCAGGAACTAGACCAGTTTTAGTATTATCTATTGATGTGATCAATCAGTTACCCTTAGTGGTGATGGTAGTGGTGGGGACGAAAGGAGAAAATATTCGCCAAGATTATCCGACTAATGTTCGCGTTTCGACTGATGAAAGTGGGCTTCCTTTAGAAATAGTCTTTCTTGGGTTTCAAATTCGTTCAATTGATAAAAATCGCTTCCCCTCGGCACCAGTTGGGAAACTATCCGAAGAAAAAATGCAAGAAATTGAAACGGCAGTCCGATATTGCCTAGGATTGTAAGGAGATTTTATATTTTTGGTACGGCGTTTATCCATAGCTCCTGCAAGGGTGGTATTTCATTGATGCCAATTCTAGCAGATAGCCTCGAGGCGCTCTGACCAAGGTAGTCCTGGCAGCGATAACCACAGCGCGCAACTTCCGCAAGAATGCTAATATAAAAAAGCTATTGGCTAATTTTTTCCTATTTTAACTCGCAATATGCTCCCGTCTAATCTCGATCGCATCGTCGAACGCCTCAAACGTCGTACCGATCCTAAGCAAAAATACGAACAATTACTAGCTTTTGCTAAAAAACTAGAACCAATACCAGAATCTGCCAAAATACCCGCTAATAAAGTTCATGGCTGTGTATCCCAAGTTTATATCACTGCCGACCTCGAAAATGGCCAGGTTTGGTACAAAGGGGATTCCGACGCGCAATTAGTCAAGGGTTTAGTTGCTTTGTTAATCGAGGGTTTAAATGGACTGACTCCCACAGAAATCCTGCAAGTCACCCCGGATTTTATCGAAGAAACCGGTTTAAAAGTCAGTCTTACCCCTTCCCGCGCCAACGGATTTTATAATATTTTCCAATTAATGCAGAAAAAAGCTCTCGGTTTTCAGTTGGGAATGTCCGCTTAGATGTCTAGTTTTCTGGTTCCGGTTCCTTTGATTCGGGAATCTCGCAGTTTTGGAAACGAGTATCCACCAGCGAACGCGTGCAGCCCCAATTACTCGGTATTCCCGACGGCCAACCCATCCGCAAAGCTTCCGGACAGATGGCCATCACCGTTAACTGACAGTCAATTAACTGAAAACCCTCTTTCTCACACTGTTTGAGACTGTGTTTGAGAATGGAATCATTGTTAAATTCGATGGTTTTATTGCACTGAATACAGACCAAATGATGATGGTGGTGGGGATAGGGTTGATTGAGTTCGTAGTGTTTATGACCCTCGGCCAATTCCAACTCCCGCAAAATTCCCATCCGCGACATCAGTTTAACACTGCGGTAAATTGTCGATAAACTAATTCCTTCCCCCCTTTTGTCCAGCAATTCCTGCAATTCTTCGGCGCTGAGATGATTGCCTTTCGGTAAATTCTGGAAAACGTGCAGAATTTTCTCTCGCTGGGGAGTTAAGCGCCACCCCCGCGCGTTGAGTTCCGCTTTCAGGGAGGAAGCAGTGTAGGCAGACATAAGCGATCAACTCTCAATAAAAGCTATTTAATTGACAATGATAGTCGTTTCGGCGAGCCATTGGCAACAATTTTCAGTAGTTGAAAATTCCCCCCGCATTCGAGTATGAAAAATTACTATGAAATCCTGCAAATTCCCCGTAATGCCAGTAATAATCAGATAAAAGCCGCTTTTCGTCGTCTGGCCCGGCAATATCACCCCGATTATAATCCCAATGATCCAGAGGCAGTGACAAAATTTCGGGAAATTGAACAAGCTTATCGGGTTTTGAGCGATAAAAGTCAAAGAAAAGAGTATGATCGCAGTTTATCCCCAGAAATACCCACTTTTAACCCCAGTGCCGAGGATTTTTATCAACAGGGATGGCACTACGCTCAAGAGAAAAATTATCAACTAGCGATCGCATTTTACCAGCAAGCGATCACAATTAATCCGCAATTTTGGCAGGCCTATCTGCAACGGGCGGAAGTTTACTACCATAATCAGCAGGATCGGCAAGTTTTAAGCGATTGTCGGCAAGTTTTGCAGTTAAAACCCGATTGTTCCCAAGCTTACTATTACCTCGGTTTATCGCGTCAACGACTCGGTTACACCCAATCCTCCCTAGAAGCTTATAGAAAAGCAATCGCCATTGACCCAGATAACCCCCAATTCTATTATCAAAGAGGATTGGCTCTAGAGGAACTCTCGGAACTGCCGGCAGCACGAAAGGATTTCCAAATAGCGGCCAAGAAATTCAAGCAACAGGGAAATTTTCGCCGCTATCATGCCATTGCAAATAAATTAAGAGACCCTCATAAAAGTTATCGACAACGGCAATCGATCAAGTGGTCAAAAACTCTTTTTATTGTTTTTAATTTGCTGAAAATCTCTTGCTCATCTTTGCTCAAACCCAAGACCGGTCTAGCAGAGGCTTTTTTAAAGCTTAACCGTAATCAGGCTTTGGCTACGGGTGTATTGGCAGCAATCATCAGCAGTTTTTTCATCGCTTTTACTTGGCAAAACTGGACAGTTAAATCTGATTTTTTGCTGTTATTAGGCTGGGCAGTATTTCCTTTTATTATTCTGACTTTATCTAGTTGGTTAGGCAGAAAATTAAGTAATAAATATGGTAGTCTCACCGGCGATATATTTTTAGGTGGCTTGATAATTTTGCCCTTTTCCCTCGTCATTTTGCTCACTTCCTATTTATCCATAAATGGCGATATTGTCGGCGCAATTATCGGTGTAACCGGCGGTTATCTAACCGGAATGCTCTACTATGGTTATCGCCATTTATCCAACATTCCTTGGCCGATCTCTTTACTTTTACTCCCTTTTGTGCTAGGGTTTCTTACTGTCAACATCTGGGGAGTTTATTATTATCTCTAAATCTTCCGGGGTATTACAGTTAAATAAAATCTCGGAATTATCGATGATTAATTCCTCCACCACGGAGACATTTAACCATTTTTGAAAAGAAGTTCCCCCTTGCTGAATATAAGTCTGCAAAGATTCTAAACAACGACGATGATAGAAACCACAGAGAGGCTCCCAACGAGAGCCGCGGCGGGGAACCAAAGCGATGGCATTTTCTGGTACAGTGGCTAATAATCTTGACCATTCTTGCATAATTGGAGGCGTTAGTAAAGGTAAATCGCAAGCGAGCAATAAAACCCAATCGGTTGATACAAAAGTTAATGCCAAGGCAAAGGCCAATAAAGGCCCCCTAGTGGGAAGCGGTTCCTTAATTATCCGGCAGTATTGGGGAATGATCAGTTCATAACGTTCTGGCCAAGGCGTAATCACAGACACTTGCACCGCACAATCTTGGGCAATTAAACAAGTATTCTCTAGAAAAGAGAGACCCTGAAAAGATAACAATGCTTTATCTCGTCCCATACGGGAACTTTGACCACCAGCCAGAATTAACGCCGTTAAAGCCGGAAAATCACCCATAATAACTTATATTCTCCTCTGCCTAAGTAGGGTTTGCGGCAAAAAGTTTGTTGGTGGAGTCAGGAGTCAGTTATCAGTTATCAGTTATCAGTTATCAGTTCACTGAGAAAACTCCCCACACCCCACACCCCACACCCCACACCCCACACCCTACACCCCACACCCCACACCCCACACCCTACACCCCACACCCCACACCCTACACCCCACTTCCCCATCTGCTTAACTGCGTTTCCAAGTATTCCAAGCGACTTTAAAACCGATCAAGAGGCGACGGCTGCCACGATCGAGCTTGCTAAGACCAGCTTTAGCACTACCGAGACTGCGATCGACTCCCTGAACAACTTGGCGGGTACTTTTGACCCCTTCATCGATATTGTCGGTTAATTCGCTGATTTCTGCCCCTGTCAGGCGAATTGCTTCTAGAGTCGGGGGAAATTCTCGATGGAGGGTATCGAACAATTTTTCGGCACTCCGGGCTGCCCGGGCTAACTCTTGCAGAGCAGGTAAAGCGGCGATGAAAACCGCCGTTAAACTAACGGCGACTAGCAGTAAAGAACATCCTAGCCAGAAAATAGGTTCGGTCATTTAGTAGTGATTCGAGTGTTGATTATCGCCCTGGGGGGATTCTTGCGAGTCAGGGGAGGGATTGTCCGTGGCTAGACTTTGACTAGCTTCGATTCCGGCTGTCACCGCCTCTTTTAATCTCATTAAAGTATCATCCCAATTACGCCGGGCCGATTCCGATAGGCGATCGGCCTGTAATTGCATCGTCGTGGTCAGATCTTCGGCTAATTCAGGCAAAGCCCGGGCGGATTTTTGCAGAATTCGACGGGTTTCTTTTCCAGATCTCGGCGCTACTAATAAACCCGCCACTGCCCCGATCGCACTGCCCACTAAAACCCCGACGACGAATAAGCCACCGTTACCGTTATTTTTATCTGCCATAGGATTGCCCCTGTACTTAATTCCCAATTTTACGAGGAATTACACTTCTCTTGTGCAGTTTCTTCGGCAAAAATTTTGACCTGTTGCTCTTGGTAAGCAGCAACAGACCTAGAAGGGATAAATTGAGAAAAAACTAGCGATCGGGGAAAACCTGATTTTACGGCTGACTTTGAGCCAATAAGGGAGTGAAAAAGAAGAACCTCTGGGAGTCTTGCCGTGTTTCGACCCCAAAGGTTCTTCTTATACTGAACTTATACTCCTCACACGATATTTATATTACACACAATCCGCTGCTTTTGTCAAGAGGTTTACGAAATTTTTTCCACAGACCTCTGGCCAAATTAATTTTCTATGGCCGGTAGGCGCTCTTGCTGGGGACAGTTAAGTAGGGTTTGCGGCAAAAAGTTTTTCCTGGGGGCAGGTGGGGTGTGGGGTTTTATCGATTTTCAGGACAAAAGTAAAGTTAACTGTGGGGTAAGAAGAACGTAGGTTGGGTTGAAGCATGAAACCCAACGCCCGATTATGTTACGCTACCGCTAACCCATCCTACAAATAATTGTACCTCCCTACTTATCAGACTAAATCCTGTTTAAAAGCTATGGCAGAGTGGGGAGAGGGAAGTAGGGGGTGGTATCAACTATTGCCTTCAAGCCATGTTTTTAAATCTCGTTCTGGTTTGGCCACATTGAATAAATGTAAACCAAAATCCTCTGAAATATCTTGACAAATTTTCACTCCTCTGATGCTGTTGCCTTTTTCATCTAAAAGGGGCGAAAAAGTGCCAATTCCCAACTGATGGGGGACTACTGCCGTAATTCCGCCCCCGACACCGCTTTTTGCTGGTAATCCTACTCGATAGGCCCATTCTCCCGAAGCGTCGTACATTCCACAGGTAAGCATAACACTGATCACATCTTGAACGTAGTGTTCATCGATCGCCCGTATTCCTGTGATTGGGTTGACACCCCCATTAGCCAAGGTAGCGGCCATCAGGGCTAAATCGTGAGCATGGACGAGGATGGCGCATTGTTGACAGTAAAGGTCGAGGGTTTCTTCAATTTTATCGCTAACCATGCCAAAATTTAGCATTAGATAGGCCATGGCCCGATTGCGATTGCCGGTGGATTTTTCCGAGAGAAAAACGGGGACATTAATCTCGTGATCCCTGCCGGTATAGCGTTTAAACATTTCTAAAATACGTTTTAGCCTTTCGGTGGCATTCTGTCCGGTGATTAAATCCGTGGTAGCGATCGCACCAGCATTAACCATAGGATTATAGGGACGATTGGTTTTTTCATCGAGAATAATCGAGTTAAAAGCTTCCCCCGTGGGTTCAACACCGACCTTACTATTAACGTATTCCCTTCCGTGATCTTCTAGAGCTAATCCAAAGACAAAAGCTTTAGAAATCGATTGTACTGTAAAGGTTTGCTGACAGTCTCCCACCTCAAAAATCTGACCGTCAGTGGTAATTACCGAAATACCAAACCATTGTGGAGCTGCTAGGGCTAATTCCGGAATATAATCGGCGATCTTACCCGTCTGTAAATCAGAGTATTTGTCGTGAAGATAGTTAAGATAGTTCCGAAAAGGATAGACTAACTCTTGCTCGGAATTGACGGGACTAATAAAATCTTTTGGGGAAGCCATAGAGGAGCATAACAGTTATCTTAATAATGAGTGACAAAGTTGTGGTTTTGGCTAGTCAGTGGCCGGCATTGAGGAGACGATGCCCAATGAAGTTATAATTAGATTAACTGCCGTAATTTTGCTTGTAAAGTCTTTTTGCCGAATTTAGTTACAGTTTGTTGACGCAACCATTGCGGGTGACAACGTTGATCCTGACCTGGCAAAATTTCTAAACAAGCTTGAGCCACCTTTTCGGCATCTCGATAGGGAACGCGCCACCCCACCAAACCATCCTGCAGCGGTTCTGCTGAACCGTCCTCATCTCCAGAAATCACGGGAATACCACAGGCCATGGCCTCTAGGTAAACAATCCCGAATCCTTCCCGGGAGGGCATAACGTAAGCATCGGCTAAACGATAATGGTCGGCTAATTCCTCCGTCGGGACAAAACCCGCGAAAATTACCTGTTTATCCACTCCTAACTGCTTGGTTAAAGCTTCTAACCTGGGGCGGTCGTCCCCACGTCCAATGACTAGATATTTTACTTCGGGATAAGTCTCTAGAATTGTCGGCAGGGCCCGAATGGTAACATCTACCCCTTTATAGATATCCCCCGACCACAACCGGGCCACTGTTAATAAAACTTTGGCATTTTCCGTATCATATTTTTTGATTAATGTCAAGGACTTTTCGCCTAAATTAAACTTTTCTTCATCCACCACACAGGGGAGAATCGCTACTTTTTTGGGATCGATAGCGTTAGCCTCACACATAAGATCGCGACTGTAACGGCTAATTGTCCAGATCGATTCGGCCGCTTGCAGGGCCTGTTTTTGGGAATTTGGTAAAGGTTCCCAGACTTCTTTGCCGTAGGTGAGGACGGTGTAGGGTATGCCTAAAGCTTGACAGTAAAGACGGGTGAGGGGGGCTAAATTTATATGACCACAAAAAACCCGTTGGGGACGTTTCCGGAGGAGAGAAACTAGAAACTTAAGGGCTAATTGAATGCGTCCGAGAGTTGCTGAGTTATTTTTCAGGTAATGAAAGGTAATACCTTGATTTTTGAAAGGATTAGGACAATCAGGGGCATCCCGCAGTAAAAAAACCTCGGCCGCCTCGCAATCGGGCAAAGTGAGATAAGCTTGCAGGACATCCTTGATATAGGATTGAATACCGCCTTCTTGGGAAAAAATCTCTAAAAATAGGAAGATATGAGGCATCATAGAACGTCAGCGTCAAAAAGTTTTAGGTTTGGCGAAAAAATTTTCCCCGATCTCTTATCTGTACTATCACACTTTCTTGATCTATTTCGATCGTCTCCCCAGTAATAGCTCCTAACCGCTAACAGTCCGAAAAAGAACAATCTGGGCGATCTTCTCGCTTGTAAGTAGGGAGGCACAATTATTTGTAGGATGGGTTAGCGGTAGCGTAACCCATGCGGGAGTTGGGTTTCATGCTTCAACCCAACCTACGTTCATCTTATAAGCTTTTACGCATTTAAGTTACATTGACAGCATTACCCTTATTTTTAAGTTTTCTACTCCATTTAATAATCAATCCCCCTTCATTTAAAAGCTGATTGACTACTTTTTCCAGTTCTTCTTTATTTTCAAATTCTCGAT
>NZ_JAPZQM010000220.1:0-1892 GCF_027530565.1 Microcystis sp. LE19-10.1B
ATGAAACTCTTATAGAGAAAGACATTTGGCGATTTTTGTCAATTGTTTTCGATCTAGAGCGAACTAATCAATTAAGTCTCTTGCCAGATAAGGATTTAGTCGATTTATGCTCCCCTATTGAACCATACCAAATAACGAAGAACCGAAATTTTAGTGATTTTCGTCAATTGCTTTCGATCTATTGTTATTTTGCCAGTCTTCTAAAGCACCGATAACAAAACTAGCAGCCGGATGGTCTAGCAATGAATCTAAAGCACTAATACTACCCGCTTTTAAAGCACTGAATATTCTTGTCAAACTTGGGGTTTTGTCTATCTGCTCGACAACCGCATCAGCTAATGCGACTTTACCCTTATAGGTATCAGTAGGATAAGTTGACTCTAATTGTTTTAGTAAAGATTGCATCTCTGCTGCTGCTTCAGCTAGGGTTTGCTTTTTTTCAGAAGCATTAGTTTCCATATCCTGACTTGTTTTACTATTATCACCAATGGCAACTTGGCTTCCATGAATATCACCGAATTTATAGTCTTTACGCTGGTTCATAATAACCTCCTTTCCTGCTCATGAGCTTTGTGTTTGTGATGTTCCTGTACTTTGGGAAAAAGTAGAGCCTGACCCCACAGCGATTTGGCTGTTGGTAATATTTCCCGCCGTAATTCTCGTAACATTATTGATAATACTTATGACCGATCTTTCAAATTCAGATGAGTCAATCCCCTGGCTCTTTAGCAGTTTAATGGTACTGAAAAAAATCCCATTTTGTATTGATTTCCAGTACATCAGGACATCTTGAGTACCATAGTAATCAAAACTAACTTTTAAATCAGTGTTTAATTGGCGGTAACGATTAGCAAAAAATATAAAAATAGCTAAAATAATGAATAAAGGGGAAAAAGCTAAGATAAGAATAATAAGAATAAGGATACCCAAAGGAGTTCTTCTCAGTTGGCTAATAAAGTTTTTAATTGAACGACTTAGAGGATTTTTTGCTAAATTTACTGTTTGTTGTCTCCTGGCTCTTTGACTTAAATCTAGAGGTTCTGCAATGAACTCACGGAAAGTTTGTTCTAATCCATAATTATACTCTTCTTGAAACTCTGCTGCCCGCCGTTGTCGAGCATCATTAAACTTCCAGTAAAAAAGGTAGAAGGAAAATACAACGACATACCATAATGACAACCCTAAATAGATACCAGATGCAAAAATAATAGTACCCAATAGCATCTTTAATGTTCGAGATAATGGACCATCTTCAAGAAGCGAACTCAAACTAAATCTTTGCCGATCAATTCCAGTTAGTATATAAGCTGATGACTCAACAAAAGTGACTTTTCCTGCATTATAAAAGCGCAGAAAGTAAGAAAGAATATAATCTCTTTCTTGGTCAACATATCTATAAATACGATAGGCTCTTTTTTTGCCAGCCACGTCACCCTGTTCTTTAATTAAAAGTGGGTCGTCTAAAAACATTACGGCTGGACGGGAAGTAGTGTTCATCAGCAGCTTCCCATCAGGCTCTAGCTCAAAGCCATCAATATATAAGCGACTCAATATTTCTAGATTTGGTAAATTTAGCTTGTCAATCTCTCGATCAGTGGCTTGATAAAACTGGTCAACGGCAATCTCAATGTATTCTTGAGAATTTTCCCATTCTTCAGATTTTTCTTGATGTTTCTTCTTGCGAGTAATAGGAACCGTCCAGCTAGAGCCAGGAATGATTTCTCCAGAACCAATAAAAGGGTTAGATCCGGCGGCTCTTCGGTTTGTGTTATGCAATGGACGGGGATTATAAGGGATGGAACCCTTATATAGAAAGGCATTTAGCGATTTTTGTCAATTGTTTTTTA
Source organism: Microcystis sp. LE19-10.1B (assembly GCF_027530565.1). NCBI lineage: Bacteria > Bacillati > Cyanobacteriota > Cyanophyceae > Chroococcales > Microcystaceae > Microcystis > Microcystis sp. LE19-10.1B. The sequence continues at coordinate 1,848 of NZ_JAPZQM010000220.1, forward strand.
TCTAGAGCGAACTAATCAATTAAGTCTCTTGCCAGATAAGGATTT
>NZ_JAPZQM010000637.1:0-11217 GCF_027530565.1 Microcystis sp. LE19-10.1B
TCAATCCTTATCTGGCAAGAGATTTAATTGATTAGTTCGCTTCAGATCGCAAACAATTGACAAAAATCGCCAAATGTCTTTCTCTATAAGGGTTTCATTCCTTATAATCCTGTACGTTGCATAAGACAAACCGAAGAACCAAATTTTGATAGTTTTGTCACCACTCCCACTAGCTAAATAGCGGCCATCGGGACTATATACCACTGACTTAACCGAGTGAGAATGACCAGTAAGGGTACGCAATTCTTTTCCCGTTGCTACCTCCCAAATTTTGATAGTTTGGTAACTCCCACTAGCTAAATAGCGGCCATCGGGACTATATACCACTGACCAAACCCAGTCAGAATGACCAGTAAGGGTACGCAATACTTTTCCGGTTGCTACCTGCCAAATTTTGATAGTATTGTCACGAAGCCCACCCCCACTAGCTAAATAGCGGCCATCGGGACTATATACCACTGATAAAACTGGACCAGAATGACCGGTAAGGGTACGCAATTCTTTTCCTGTCGCTACCTCCCAAATTTTGATAGTTTTGTCATCACTACGACTAGCTAAATAGCGGCCATCGGGACTATATACTACATCAGCCCCGTAAAGGTAAGAATAAACAGTAAGGGTACGCAATTCTTTTCCGGTTGCTACCTCCCAAATTTTGATAGTTTGGTCAATACTCCCACTAGCTAAATAGCGGCCATCGGGACTATATGCTACTGAAAAAACCTCGTCAGAATGACCAGTGAGGGTTTTATCGGGAAAACTATGTTCTGAAAATTTTTTTTCTTGTGGTGAGTTTATTTCCTGACTTTTAAAATAACCATAAGCTTGCGTTATTCCTACTCCTAATAACAAAACTCCACCAAGAGCTATCATTCTATTTCTCAGCTTATTCTTTTTAATCGGTTGTCCTGGTGTTTTTTGGGGTACAGCTACAGGTGAAACTGGCGGAGAAGAATTAATCTTAGGAATAACTGGCGATTGTTTTTGAGTTACAATAGGAGGCGGATTTGGTGGTGGAGATGGTCTATTAGGAGTTGTAGGAGGTAACTTTAATTGCCTTTCAATCTGATCTAAACGTTGTAAAATAACCCTAGTATTAGCTGGTCTATTCTTTGGCAATCTTCCCATTAACTCGTCAATAAAATCCAACAATAACGGGTGAATATTTTCCGTTTCTTCTCGCCAAGCTAAAACATCATTAACCGCATCATAAATTTCTAAAGGATGTTTTCCAGTTAATAAATGCACAAAAGTTCGTCCTAAAGCATAAAAATCTGATTGAATCACCGCCTGGCTATGTTGTTGTTCATTGGGTGTATATCCGACCGAGGTAATACCTGTCACCTGTTGACCTTTTCCCTTTTGATGATAGGTTTGGGTTTCTTCCCTTGCTGTCCCTGCTGTCCCAAAATCAATTAACACCAACTCGCCACTATTCCGCAACATAATATTAGGGGGTTTAATATCTTGATGAAGCCAGTTTTGTTGATGAATTTTATCGAGAATTAAAGTCATTTCTCTCAGCCATTTTAAGGCTCGTTTTTGACTTAAAATATCATACTGGTTTAGCCACTGTTCTAAATCAATACCCTCCACTTTTTCCATAACTAAACAGTGTAATATTTTCCCTTCTCTCGTGGAATATTGAAAATAGGCATCTGCTCGAGGAACACCAGTGACATTTTGACGACTCAACTCTAATAAAACGTCATATTCCCGTTTAAATAATTCCACTGCTTTCGGTTGATTATTCCATTTTTCTTGTAATACCTTGAGGATTTTGGCTGTAAAACCTTCAAAAGCCTCATAAACAATGCCAAAACCGGTCGTATCACTCAATAACCGACTCACCCTATATTTACCATTTAACAACAATTGAGAGCCGCAACTTTGACAGTAACGAGTATTCGAGTTATTATTACTCGGATGCCCTGGTTGAGAACAATCGGGATTAATGCAGTAACAGGGTTTCATCTCGGCTATCAGTTATTTTATTGGGTGAATAATTGCAAGTTTTCCCTTACCTGTCTTTGAAGGCATTTTATCATAAGTCAGTAGTAGTAGTAGGGTGCGTTACGCTATCGCTAACGCACCAAATTAAATTAATCCTAGGTGTGGTGCGTTACGACGGATTGTTAGATTCAAGTTTAAGCAGAGATTGTCGCCGTCTAACGCACCCTACATTTTACTACATTTTACTAAACTGGGATGAGCCACTCTTGAAAAAGGGGACAAATATTAATTATTATTAAAAGTATATTTACTAATTAACCAAAATACCAGTGAAACTAGCTCAAGCTCAGACGATATTAACAGACACTTTAACCGTATTTTGGGGAGAATGGCTAGATTTACGCGCGAGAGTCCTTCAGATCGCCGCCACAGGTTTAGTTTCTCCCCTAATCTATATTATCGGTTTCGGGTTGGGGTTGGGAAGCGCCCTCGATCGCTCGATGAAACCCTCACTCGGCGATTCCTATCTAGAATTTATTTTACCCGGAATGGTGGCCCTGTCCTCAATGGCGATCAGTTTCGGGGGAACCACCTTTTCCATCTGTGGCGATCGCTTATTTAGTAAAACCTTCGAGGAATTATTATTACTTCCCGTCCATCCCCTCTCATTATTTTTAGGCAAAGTTTTCGCGGGAATTTTGCGCGGTGTAATGACTTCTGCATCAGTGATTCTCGTTGCTATCTTATTTACAGGAAAATTTGCCAGTTTTCTCAATCCCCTCTTTTTATTAGTTTTAATCTTAAATTGTGCCGTCTTTGCCGGTTTAGGGGCAATTGTCGGATTGCGAGTTACATCCCTCGAAAGTGTCAGTCTGTATAATAACTTTGTAATCGTGCCGATGTCTTTTTTAGGAGCAACTTTTTTCGACCCCCAAACCTTACCCTGGCCATTAAAAATTATTGTTTATTCCTTGCCCCTCACCTATGCTAGTCTGGGATTAAGAGCCGCAGCCTACGATATAAATCAATTTCCTTGGTTCGCTATCCCTATTTTATTAATCGTCGCTATTCTTCTCTCGATTGTCGGTGCTTATCAATTCTCCCATCAACGGGATTGAATCAGTTATCAGTAATCAGTAATCAGTTATCAGATTTTAGTTTTCAGTGAATAGTATTAAGTGGCAAGTTTTGAGCTTTATTTTCATGGATTACTGTTTGATTTTTACTGATAAAAGCAAAAAGCTCCTGACTCCTATTTCCTGACTCCTATCTCCTGACTTATTTTTACTTTGAATAAATATATCCTTTTTTATAAACCCTACGATGTATTATGTCAGTTTACTGATGAAAATGGTCGCTCGACTTTAAAAGATTATATTCCCATCCCGAATATCTATTCTGTCGGTCGTTTAGATAGGGACAGCGAGGGATTATTATTACTCACAGATAACGGTCAATTACAGCATCGTTTGGGTCATCGTCAATTTGCTCATCCGCGTACCTATTGGGTACAAGTCGAAAGAATTCCAGACCTAAACGCTTTAGAAAAATTGCGTCAAGGTCTTCCTATTCAGGATTATCGCACTCGACCAGCAATAGTTAATTTACTAGATTTTGAACCAGATTTACCCCCCAGAGAGCCACCGATTCGTTATCGAAAATCTGTCCCCACCGCTTGGTTAGAAATTACCTTAACTGAGGGAAGAAATCGTCAGGTAAGAAGGATGACGGCTGCCGTTGGTTATCCGACTTTAAGATTAATTAGAACAGCCATTACTATTGACAAAAACAATAAATTATGCTTAACAGGATTACAACCCGGTCAATGGCGAGAAGTGACTGAAAAAGAGAGAAAAGCCTTGGAAAGGTTATAATTTCTGTAAGTAACCTTGATAAGTGGGTGGGTGGAATTAAATATAAGATGAACGTAGGTTGGGTTGAAGCATGAAACCCAACGCCTGCATGGGTTACGCTACCGCTAACCCATCCTACAAATAATTCTGCCTCCCTACTTAACCAAAGTTGAATGTATAGTTTGGGACTTGATCAAATTACCCACAATTATCTATAATCGTGAATATTAAACCTAAAGACAAATATGAAAGTTAAAATTAAAAATCTTGGCATTTTAAAACAAGCAGAATTCAGTCTAGGCGACCTCACAATTATCTGTGGTCGTAATAATACAGGTAAAACTTATGCTACCTACGCTTTATTCGGTTTTTTAGACACTTGGCGAAGACTATTAACGAAACCAAGATTTGGCCTCAAAGAAAAAATTGAGCAACTACTTTCTGATGGTGTAATTAGTCTCGATCTACAGGAGTATGTTCAACAGTGTGAAAGTATTCTTACTACAGGTTGTCAAAGATATATTCAACAAATACCTGAAGTTTTTGCGGCCAACGAGGAGAGATTTAAAAATGTTGATTTTCAGATAGAATTAAATTTTGACAATATTCAATTTCAAAATAAGTATGAAAAGAAAATTAGTACAGCAACATGGGAAATTATCTCGATTAGCAAACCTGAAAATGACCCTTATTTATCCATCACATTATTAACAGAAACAGAAAAAATAAATCTGCCAGTGCATTTTCTTGAGGAGATCATTTACGACAGCATCCAAGATATAATTTTCTCTCAGTTTTTTCCCAGGTTATTTATTGCCAGTGCAGAAAGGACAGGAGCGGCAATTTTTCGCAAAGAGTTAAATTTTGCTCGTAATCGTTTACTGGAAGAAATTAGCAAAAATAGCAATTTTGATCCTAGTGAACTGTTATTTAATGTTTCTCAGGATTATGCGCTACCGGTTAAAAAAAATGTAGATTTTACTAGACAAATAGAAACAATTGTCAAAAAAACTAGCTTTATTGACGAAAATCATCCCAGTATTTTAGAAGATTTTGCCGATATTATTGGTGGTCAATATATGATTACTAACAATGATGAACTTTATTACATTCCTAAAGTAAAAAGACAAGGAAAAAGACTTAGACTATCGATGGATGAAAGTTCTAGTGCTGTACGTTCTCTTTTAGACATTGGCTTTTATTTAAGACACGAAGCTCGCATCGGAGATTTGTTGATAGTAGATGAACCTGAATTAAATCTCCATCCAGAAAATCAACGCCGTATCGCTAAACTTTTCGCTCGACTGATCAACATTGGTATTAAAGTTTTTATCACTACTCACAGTGATTATATTATCAAGGAAATAAACACATTAATTATGCTTAACCATAATCAACCACACCTGAAACAAATTGCCGCAGAAGAAGGCTATAGACAAGAGGAATTATTATCGGCCGATCAAGTTAAAGTCTATATTGCTGAAGAAGATTCAAAGATTTTAAAAGGACAAAAAAGAAAGACCAAATTTCACACTTTAAATCCCGCTAAAATTGATCCAGAAATGGGTATTGAAGCGCGTAGTTTTGATACTACTATCGAAAATATGAATCGTATTCAAACGGCTATTATTTGGGGTGAGGAGTAATGTCTGATATTGCTATCCTCAAAGAAATGATTAGGGATTGTGCGATAGTAGAGTTAGAGTATAAAAAAGAATACAAACGAGATAGTTATTTACTGAAACTGACAGAAAATCAAGATAACTATTCGTTTGTGATTAGTGGAATGCCTGAACCCGATCGAGTTATTGTGATCAAGCTAGATGAGTTTTTTGATGTCCGCACAATTTTTACTGGTGATAAAGGTGAGTGTAAGCGTGCAGATTTTATAATTATCGCTAATACCACTTCTGAAAAAGTTATCCTTTGTCTGGAAATGAAGAAAAGCAGAGATTCTAATTCATCGATAACCAAACAATTAAAAGGAGCCGAATGCTTTGTCTCCTATTGTCGTGAAATCGGACGCTTATTTGGGAATCAACCCGATTTTCTTCAGGACTATCAATATCGCTTTGTTAGTATTAAAAATATCAGTATTTCTAAAACAACCACCAGCAGCCGTAAATCCTCTCAAAAAAATGAGATTCACGATCAACCAGAAAAAATGTTAAAAATTTCCGCTAAAGCGAAGCACTTTCAAGAATTAATTTAGTCCTATAGCTTCTCATTATGACCGATTTAATCTCGATCGAATAACGATCTTTTGCCGAGAGTGCTGAAAGAGCCTTATCGATGCTCATTTTTAAAAACTTCAAACACCTGCCGGCTGAAATATTTTAACTTATCAGCCACCTTAGGAGAAGGTTGATAATTGCCGACTAATTGCCAATTTTCCACCGTAGATAGTCGCCAAGCGGTTCCTTGATGGTTAAAAGCCTGCATTTCTAAGCCAATCAAACGCTGATGCTGATCCTCGCTATCGAGATGAAAACGAATTTGTACCAGAATACTGCGCCCTTGAATTCTGGGACTCCAACCGGGAAAATGGAAAGCGATATCGATCGAGTCGGGATCCGTTAACTCCCTTGTGTGGGGATCATTGCGCCAAGGTTTCAGATCTGCCTTTGCATCGGGGAATTGTTGTTTAAACAGGTTGACGAGTGTGGCGATCTTCGCCGTTAATTCTAATCCTTTTGCCTGTTCCGACGCATTCATGCTCACCTCTGATAATTGCTTATAAAGTAACTATTTATACAGTTTAGCCCTGCTTTTTGCGACTATTGGAACAATTATAACGATATTTTCTCGATCGAGTCCAAAATGCCGCACCTGTCAATCAAGATAGCCGCTGCCAAAAAGACAAAATCAAAACTAAACTAGAAAATAGGATAATCGACAGGAACAGTATTTTCTATGAATCCCCAAGAGTCTCTATTACAATCGATCGAAAAATTAGGCTATCGGGTTACGGTGGGTGATGTGGCGGCAAAATCGGGTTTAGAGATTAACGCTGCACAACAGGGATTATTAGCTTTAGCGGCGGAAGCGGGGGGACATTTACAGGTAGCAGATACGGGGGAGATTATCTATCTTTTTCCCGAAAATTTTCGCTCAATTCTTCTGAATAAATATTGGCAATTGCAGTTAAAAGCTTTCGGGAGTAAAATCTGGCAAGTAGTTTTTTATGTTATTCGCATTTCCTTTGGTATTGTTTTAATTATTTCGATTTTAATCCTGTTGCTCGCTATTCTGGCGATCCTGATAGGCTTAATGTTCAAAGATAGTGACTCGGATAACAATTCTGGAGATAGCAAAATTAATATTAACTTCTTTCCCACGGACTTTTTCTGGATTTTTTATCCCGATTTTGGTAATAACTACTACGAAAGAAGAGATCGGGAAGTTAAGGCAGAAAAACCCCCTAGTAAGATGAATTTTCTCGAGGCAGTTTTTTCTTTTCTCTTTGGCGATGGCGATCCTAATTTTAATTTAGAGGAGAGACGCTGGCAAACTATCGGTAAAGTAATTCAAAATAATCGTGGCTCGATTATTGCTCCACAAATTGCCCCCTATCTGGATAGTATTACCCCCAGTCAGGAGGAGACAGAAGATTATATACTTCCAGTTTTAACTCGCTTTAATGGGTTGCCGCAGGTGTCCGATCGAGGCGATATTATCTATTATTTTCCCGATCTACAGGTGACAACCAAAGAGAGAAAAGTACAAGCATTGTCACCCTATCTAAGGGAAAAAAGCTGGAAGTTTAGCGAAGCGGATAGCGGTCAAATTATCTTAGCTTTAGGTTTAGGGGTGGTTAACTTTATCCTCGCTTTAGTTTTAGGATTTTTGCTCAACAGTGATAGTGTTGATTTGAGCGGTTCTCTGGGGTCGATAGTCACAGGTATCTACGGTTTTCTCCTCAGTTATGCCGCTGCTTTTTTGGGGATTCCCCTCGGTCGTTATTTCTTTTTACAGTGGAGAAATAAGCGGGTTAATCAACGCAATCAACAGCGAGAAAAAAGAGCAGATTTATTAGCCCAAAATAATCCTGAATTAGAGCAAAAACTGGCCTACTCTCGTCAATTTGCCGACCAAAAAGTGATTAGGGATGCTGATATTAGTTATTCTACGGATCAAGACTATCTCGAACAAGAGAGCGAGCGCTCGGATAAAATCGATCGAGAATGGCAAAAACGCTTAGAATCCCCCGATTCCTGACTCCTGACTTGAAAGAGGGTGTAGGGTGTGGGGTGTAGGGTGTAGGGTGTGGGGTGTGGGGTGTAGGGAGATGGGGAAGTGGGGAAATGGGGAAGTGGGGAAATGGGGGAATTATGAATTGGGAAATGGGGAAGTGGAGTAGTGGGGTATTGGGGGAATTTCAACTAAAACCCCAACACCCTAAAACCCTAAAACCCTAAAACCCTATCTCCAGACTCCTGAATCCTGAATCCTGACGACCGACTCCTAACCCCAGCAACAAACTTTTTGCCGCAAACCCTAACTTAAACGATCGAGAGTGCGATACTGAATTGCTTCGGCAACGTGGGAACTTTTCAGCATTTCACTATCTCCTAAATCGGCAATGGTGCGGGCAACTTTGAGAATGCGATCCATTGCTCGGGCCGATAAACCCAATTTTCGGATTGCCCCTTCTAAAATATGGCGACTGCTATGATCAAGAGCGCAAAAACCCCGCAAATGCTCGGAATTCATCTCCGCATTAGAGCGAATCCCCGTATTCTGAAAGCGATCGCTGGCCTTTTGTCTGGCCCTTTCTACCCGTTGCCGCACTTGCTCAGAAGCTTCTCCCCGACTCTCTTGGGTCATTTCTTCTGGTTTCAGGCGATTTACCGTCACTTGTAGGTCAATACGGTCTAAAAGCGGCCCCGATAATTTCGCCCAATATTGTTCCCGTTGTCGCGGTGAACAGCTGCAGGGTTGCACCGAATCGCCGTAATAACCACAGGGACAGGGATTGGTACTGGCCACTAGAGTAAAACGGGCCGGAAAAGCGACGGAAAGACGAGTGCGAGAAATGCTCACATAACCATCCTCTAGGGGTTGCCGGAGATATTCCAAGACACTGCGCTTAAATTCCGTTAATTCGTCCAAAAATAAAATACCACGGTGGGAAAGGGAGATTTCTCCCGGTCGGGGATAAGTGCCACCTCCCACCAGCGCTGCCCCGGAAGCGGAGTGATGGGGACTGCGAAAAGGACGCTCGCGCACCAGGGAACCTCGATCTTTCAGTAATCCGGCGACGGAATGAATCTGGGAGACTTCTAGGGATTCGGCAAAGGTAAGCTGGGGCAGAATACCTGGTAAACGTCGCGCTAACATGGTTTTACCGCTGCCCGGTGGCCCGACAAAAATTAGGTTATGACCTCCAGCTGCGGCAATTTCCAGGGCCCGACGACCAATGGCTTGGCCTTTGACATCCTTGAGATCGGGGAGATTTACCCGCGATCGCCCAAATTCCTCGGCAGCGTTAAAAGTCATCGGTGAATGGCGATCGGGTTCATTTAAGAAATTTACCACTTCCGATAGATGACGAAACCCATACACTTGTACGCCTTTGACCACGGCCGCTTCTTTGGCATTATCGGCAGGAACCACTAAACCCTTAATCCCCATTTTTTCGGCGGCGGCAGCAATGGGTAAAACCCCCGCCACGGGACGCAAACTACCATCGAGGGATAATTCACCTAAAAAGAGAAAATCCCCCAATAAATCGGCTTCTACCTGTTCGGAAGCCCCTAAAATGCCGATACTAATCGGTAAATCATAAATCGGCCCCTCTTTGCGGATATCGGCGGGACTTAAATTGATGACAATTTTGCGGATGGGAAAGGCAAATCCGGCATTTTTTAGGGAAGCTTTTACCCTTTCTTTCGACTCCTGCACGGCGGTATCGGGTAAACCCACCACGGCAATTCCGGGTAATCCCCCCGATACATCCACCTCTACCCCGATTTTAATGGCATCGATGCCGATAATTGCCGCACTCCAAACCCTTGCTAACATTTTGGCTCAAGTAAAAATAAAGTGAGTTCTTAGGAAAATGAAACAGGATGTTAGGCTAGTTTTCCGCACAAAAATGATTTTATCTGGGAATTTACCCTGAAAATCAGCGTATTTCTCGGGATAACCTAGCCAGAAAAGCTGAGAGCTTAATGGTATAGTTGAAAAAAAAAGTAATCTGTCTATGAGTGAGACTATTTTTAGCAAAATTATCCGGAAAGAAATTCCAGCCTCGATCGTTTATGAAGATGATCTGGTTCTCGCTTTTCGAGATGTTAATCCCCAAGCACCCACCCATATCCTCATTATCCCCAAAAAACCGATTCCGAAACTAGAGGAAGCCAGCGACAGCGATCGAGATCTATTGGGACATTTGTTACTAACTGTTAAAAAAGTGGCCGCCGAAGCTAAATTAAGTCAAGGTTATCGAGTAGTGATCAATAATGGGGAACATGGGGGTCAAACCGTCGATCATCTTCATGTCCATCTCTTAGGCGATCGCATAATGGCTTGGCCTCCGGGTTAAACTCCTGTTATTCTCCCGCATTTTTGGGGAATTCTAGAACTAGAATCGTTCTTTTCCGAGTCGGTCTTCTCGATGTTGAACCCATGAATAGGTCTATTTCTGCGATCGCATTGTCCAGCACCCTGCTGTTATTTCCCTTCACCCCTACGACTCTCGCTCAATCGGAATGCTTTCTCCAAAGAGCAGATGGACAACACATAGATCTTAGCCGTCTCTGTGGCAGTTCATCTAGAAATAGGAAAAATTCCCCGCAAGTTTATCAGCTACCGATTCAACGCCGGGTTAACGGCATTCCCACGGTGATGGTGGTTTTTAATAACCGTCACTATTATGAAATGCTTTTTGATACAGGTGCTAGTGGCATCGTCCTCACCGATGCCATGGCGAAAGCGATGAAAGTCAAACGGGAAAAGGAAGTAGTCGCTCATACCGCCGGCGGTGTCGTTACTGTTTATCTTGGTCGCATTAATTCTGTTAAGGTTGGCGAGGTGGCTTTATCTAATCAGATTGTTGGTATTTCTCCCCAAATGGAAGGATTAGGACTCTTGGGACAAACTTTTTTTGGTTCCTATGATGTCACGATCAAAAAAGATGTGATTGAATTACGTCATCGTTGATAAGTAGCTGGTTATAATTAAACTAAAAATGGATTTTAGGTTCGATCCCCCCTGCCCCCCTTGATAAGGGTAGGGTCGTTTCATTCTCTCAAATGTCATTCTCTCAAATCTTTATCTGGCAACGTTTTTAGTCGATTTCTCGGAATAAATATCTGAAAATTTCTAAAAACGTCGTGCTTTGCTTACCGCATAAGCGATTAAAGGTAGCAAAAAAAGAATTAGATTCAGAGAATGAATCAGCCCTACC
>NZ_JAPZQM010000240.1:0-2925 GCF_027530565.1 Microcystis sp. LE19-10.1B
TTGCTAATAAACATAGCAAAATTATAGATGATTTCCTGACCTAAGATCACATTTTATTCTTTTTTCCACTTCAATCTAAGAATTGAGAAAAAAGCAAAACCTTATATTATACCATAAAAAAATTATGCAAGAGGTCTAGTAAACAGTGATCAGTGAAAGGACAGCACTGTTAAGTAGTCGTGCAAAATTAATTTCCTAGTGAAGATAGGCAAGGGGCAAGAGGCAAGAGGTGGTTAGATATGTGTAATTAATTTTGCTTAGGTACTTAATGCTATTTAGGGCTTGCTGAATAAATCTAAAAACCTTTTTGGATAAGGCTTTTAGACTTTTTTGACCTCAAAAAGTGCCGACCATTGGAGTGATTGGGGGGAAAATTCCGGGAATTTTTCCCTGAAAATTAGGTAATTGACCACCTGAAAATGGGTAAAACCCCACACCCCACCTGCCCCCCCGATGTCGGGGGGGTTGGGGGGGCGACACCCTGCCCCTAGGAAAAGCTTTTTGCCGCAAACCCTATTTACTCCTCCTTACTAAAAACCCAGAGCTGATAACTGGTAACTGATCACTGATCACTGATTACTGACAGGCTGCGGTGGGTGTGGAGAAATTTAGTCATTTCCTCCACTGCTAGAGGGCCACTGATGCGATTGCCTTGCATTCTCTCGCAACCTAATTCTTGCAGGATTTCTAATTGTTGTTGGGTTTCTACTCCCTTGGCGATCACTATTAAGTTAAAACTTTTCGCTATCGCCAGCAATGACGAGATAAAACGGGTATCTTGGGGATTATTACTCAGGTTTTTCGTTAAAGATTGCTCTATTTTCAGTTTTTTCACGGAAAATTGACCGAGATAGGCGATCGACGCGTAACCGCTGCCAAAATCATCAAGGGTGATACTAATACCCAATTCCTGCAAATCCCCAAGAATTCGACCGGTTTCGCGGCTATTTTCTAGTAAACTTGTCTCGGTTATTTCCATCTCCAGAAAGAAAGGCCCGATTTTGCTTTCAGTCAAGACTTCTTTGAGGATGGTGAGCAACTGCGGATCCCGCAATTGGTGCGGGGACAGATTGATCGAGATGGGAGTGTATAATAATCCTCGCTGCTGCCATATTTGTGCTTGTTGACAGGCATTTTTCAGCACCCAACGATTAAGCTCAAGGATTAACTCGCTTTCTTGGATTAAGGGTAAGAAACGATTAGGAGCGATTAATCCGAATTGAGGGTGTAACCAGCGCAATAATACCTCTAACCCTTCCACTTGCCACTGAGTCATATTAACTTGCGGTTGATAGTAAAGAGCTAATTCATTATTTCTGATTGCCTGATAGAGAAAATATTCAACTTTAGAACTACGAGTATTTTTAGGGTGAACATTAACTGACTCTATCCTGGAGTTATTATTGATATTATTCTTGACCGCTACTAAATTTTCCTCCAGTTTCTGTAAAATTATTTTTCTGTCTGTGCCGACGGGGGGACAGATAACTGAACCTAAATTGAATCGCACGGCTAGGGAGTGATTTTCGATTTCGTAATTATTTTCTAGGGTTTCAATAATTCTTTGACTAACTTTTTCCAGATCATTAGCCTTATTAATTTGTGGCAGCAGGATAATAAATTCGTCCCCTCCCCAACGAGCGACTATATCCCCCGATCTCAAATTTTTTCTTAACCGTTCACTGACGATTTTTAATAGGTTATCTCCCAGTCGATAACCTAGTCGATTGTTGACATTTCTTAGCCGCTCTACATCCACTAATAACAGACCGAGCATTTGATTACTTTTCTGGGCATTATTAATAGCATTTGACAGATATTCATTAAAGATAGAACGGTTAGGCAAATTCGTGAGAATATCTAGGAAAGATTCCTCTTGAGTCCTGTTATCAAAACTAATGGTCTGGGATGGGGAATGATGGAGAATTAGGGTACTTTTTGTGTGGAGGTCATCCCGGCTATAATTTGCTTCATTTTCCGTCAGATCCACTCGTAGCTGTCCTGAACTTTTAACCGGTGCTTGCTCTATTTTTTCTTGACTGGCTATTAAATGAAAACTGGCGTTTATATCACAGCCAAAGTTAATTAAATCACCATCTTTTAATTCATGAACCAAGCATTTAGACCCATTGACATAAATACCATTATGACTTTTATTTCCCTCTAAATCACCATCAAGAATCCAATAGGAAAAATTTTGGCGATCAATACTCTTTTTAATTAAAGTCGCATGATAGCGAGATGCGTATTTGGAGCGAAGAACAATTTGATTATCGGACTTACGGCCGAGAGAATATTTCATGTCTTCTAGGGTAATTGTTCTTCTCCCTTGAGGATCTTCCACAATGAGGAGATAACGGGAATTGGATGAACCATTAATCATTTTTTCGATACCTCGACAAAATATAAGTTAATATGCTCCCTCAAAAAGTCATGGCTTATTCGTCTTTGACTTAATTTATTTTCTCAATCAAGTGTTGGGTGTGATTCGGAACAGTTACTTAACGGCAATTGCGTCACATCTTCTGGTTTCAAGGCCTGAGTAACCCAAAATCTTTGTACCTGTTCAAATTCTGTACTAGGCCGATTATAGTCGATAACATGGCTAAATGCTCGGTTTTTGATGGTAAAGATTGGATAAAGGTTCGCTCTTCAAGCTGTCGAGGGGATATTTATAAATATAACTTAAGAAGGAATAGCCAGCATCAAAATTATCTCAAACTAACTGTACCCCTAATTCCTTGGCTTAAAGCTGACCCCGCTTTTAGGGGGTCTTAACGAGTAATTTAGATAGGGCTTGCTGAATAAATCTAAAAACCTTGTTGGGTAAGACTTTTAGACTTTTTGTCAATCAAAAAGTACCAGTTGTGGGAGAGATAGGGGGAAAATTCTGGGACTTTTTCTCTGAAAATTAGGTAATTGACC
>NZ_JAPZQM010000319.1:0-4078 GCF_027530565.1 Microcystis sp. LE19-10.1B
CTTGGGGAGTAGTCTTTAAGAGTGCTTACCTTGTAGGTGTAGTCGGACTAGACATGAAACTGTAAGACCAAAATTAGCTTTGCTAGTAGCGGCAAGATTCAGCCCAAGAATCTCCGCACTTTTAGGGCGGAGAGTGTCAAGTAATCAGTAAAGCTATCGTTGCCGAGGCAAAATTAACTAACTCGATTATCGCTATTGAAGACCTAACCGGTATTCGAGAGAGAACCAACCAACAACCACGAAATAAGACCGAGAGAAGACGGTCTAACTCTTGGGCTTTCTATCAACTTCGACAATTTCTCGAATACAAAGGCATTAAAGAAGGAGTTGAGGTTATCGCGGTTAATCCACGATATACCTCTCAAACCTGTCATTGTTGCCTACATATCGGAATTAGAAGCGGAAAATCGTTTAAGTGTAGCAATAAGACTTGTGGTTGGATTGGTGACGCAGACGCGAACGGTAGCAAGATGATTAGACTTTTGGGGCTGAGTGTAATCCAGCCCAGAGAGCCGAATTTATTGGCTTGCCCGATAAGTTTAGGGTTACAGAAAGCTCCCGTTAAGCTGACGCTTTAACGGGAGTAGATTACTAAGGACTCTCCAGAGTTGAGGTACAGCTAACCGTGCGAATTCCTCTCGACTACTACAGGATATTGGGAATCCCCTTTCAGGTGAGTGCCGAGCAGATTGATTTGGCCCACGCCGACCGGGGACGGCAATTGCCACGTCAAGAATACAGTCAAACAGCGATCATTGCCCGTCAGCACTTGTTAGATGAAGCTTACCAAGTGTTAAGTGCTGCGGATCGCCGTCGTGATTATGATGCTCAATTTTTTGACCCCAATCCCCTGCTTCTCAACCCAGAAAGCAGTGCCGAAAACCTAGATTCTCAGGGTGGGGAGGTAGCCGCCGCTTCTCCAGAATATCCCACTCCCCAGATTACCATTGCCCCCGCCGATCTGGTGGGAGCTTTGCTCATCCTGCAAGAGTTGGGAGAATACGAGTTAGTGATTCGTTTGGCCGAAACTTATCTAGATTTAGAGCCAACTACTCGCCCAGACATGATCTTAACCTTGGCTTTGGCCTACGGGGAATTAAGTCGGGAATATTGGCAGGATAAAAATTATGAACAGGCGGCCAGCACCGCGGCCAAAGCCCTGACTTGGTTGGAACAAGAAGAAATGTTCCCGCAAGTGGCCAGCGAGATCCGCCATGATTGCGATCGCCTGCGTCCCTACCGGATTCTGGAATTGTTATCCCAGGAAAAAAAACCTAGTCTTGCCCGTCAGCGCGGCTTGAATCTCTTGGAAGAGATGTTAGAAGCTCGCGGCGGCATCGATGGCCAGGGCGACGATCGCTCTGGGTTGGGGGTGGATAATTTTTTACGCTTTATTCAACAGTTACGGGTTTATTTAACTCAGGCCGAACAGGAAAAAATCTGGGCAAAAGAGGCACAACGCCCCTCGTCGGTGGGTAATTATCTGTTGGTTTATGCCTTGATTGCCCGCGGTTTCGCCCAAAAACAACCCGCCGCTATCGTTGCGGCCAGCGCTCGCTTGCAGCAATTACAAAAACATCAGGATGTCTCCCTCGAGCGATCGATCTGCGCCCTACTGCTCGGTCAAACCGAACAAGCAATCACAATTTTAGAAAAAAGTCAAGAGCAAGAAATATTAAATTATATTAAGGAACAATCCGGGCAATCTCCCGATCTCTTACCTGGGTTATGTCGTTACGGTGAGCGTTGGTTACAAACAGAAGTTTTCTGCCATTTTAGTGATTTGGTTGAGCGGAAAGCCTCACTAAAAGAGTATTTTGCCGAGGAAGAGGTACAAAATTATTTAGAAGAATTGTCAGGTTTTCCTGACGAAAAAGTTCCCGTGTCGGTTCAAGAAAAGGTTGGCGAACCTTTAGAATCGGAAGTAACTGTTCTCAAAACCCACACCCCCCCCACCCATTTAAACCCAGTGCCAGGAGCGACACCGATGAGGGAATCTGCTTATTCTTCCCACTCTCGTCCCCAAAAACCGTCTTTAGCTAGAGCTAACGGTGAGCGGACAAGCTCTGCTGTACCTGCCCTGAGAGCCACTGCTCAGGAGGAAACTTTCACCCCCTATACTCAGGGCAGTGTGGTGGTGACAGCAGCCTATCGTCAACCGGCACTTAATCCCCTCCGTCGTCGTCCCCGTCGCTCGCGTACCCCAGCAGCGGGTAACTCCGGGCCGGCAGCCCCAGAAACGGTAAAAACTGCCCTAGTCCCACCGAAACGGAGACGACCGGCCCGCAGAAAACTACGACTCGATCGAGTGGCGATATTGGGGGTAGGATTAGTGGGAACAATCGCGGTTTTGGCCCTGGGGGTAAAGGCAATTGTCGATAGTCAATCTCCTTTGGCAGCCTTGCAAGGGGAACAGTTACCGATTTCTTTAAATACTCCCATACTAGAAATTCCTTCGGCTAACGCGGAGGTTATGGAAGGGAATCCCTTAGATAAGGAAACGGCCAAGGAGACGATTCAAGCTTGGTTAGCAGCAAAATCGGCTGCTTTTGGCAGTGAACACCAAAAAGAGCAATTGAAAGAGGTTTTAACGGGTTCAGCTTTGGAAATTTGGCAAAAACGGGCGGCGGCTTTACAGGGAAATAACTATTGGCGCTACGATCATCAAGTGGATGTGCGATCGGTCACTAATAATGCGAAAAATCCTAATTTAGCCACGGTGGAAGCGACAGTCAACGAAAAGGCCATGTATTTCGATAATGGCAAGGAAATTGTCAATCGTTCCTATAATGAGTCCTTGAACCTGCGCTATGATTTGGTACGGCAAGGAGATAAATGGTTGATCGAAAAAACCCAACTCTTACCCTGATTTTTCCCGATTAAATCCCCAAAAACTAGGCTTTAGGCTGCCCGCACATCCAATTAAGAGTGCATGGCAGCCTTTTCAGTGGGAAGTGGGGAAGTGGGGAAGTGGGGAGAAGGGAGCAGGGAGAAAAAAGCTGATAACTGATAACTGATAACTGATAACTGATAACTGATAACTGATAACTGATAACTGATAACTGATAACTGATAACTGATAACTGAAGACCGACTCCTGCAAAGGCAAACTTTGTACCTCACCATTAAGATAACTTCTATATCTTTAGACTGATAAATGCTCGATTCGCTTAATATTTTTTAACATAAAATACGCTCTTTTATCGCTGTAATTAGTTCCCTAGAAGTCAAGCTAATGAGTTATGATACTAGGTAGGAATCCATAGTTCTTAGAGGAGGAAAGCGGGGCAATCTCAATGTTTTGCCCACCGACAAGACCATGATTTTGATGTTTTAAAAATCTCGCATAAGTCTTTAAGAACTTTTAAAATCAGCATTCACACAGGAGGGATATTATGACAGGTAAGAGTAAACGCGGTTTTGCCTCTATGGATCAAGCTAAACAACGGGAAATCGCTAGTAAAGGTGGTAAAGCTGCTCATCAAAAAGGTACAGCCCACGAATTTACCTCCGAAGAGGCTCGCGAAGCGGGACGAAAAGGTGGTGAAGCGGTTAGCCGAGATCGCGCCCACATGGCAGCTATCGGACGGGAAGGGGGCAAAAATTCTCACAAAGGCAGTGGCAAAAACTCAAACTCCGAAGAAAATTCCCCAGCCAACGAGTCTATAGGTGAAAACTACTCAGATTTTAGCAACTCGGAGGCAAATAGTTAACTTTGGTTGACCTTTTCTCGGACTAAGAGGGTGTTAGGGTTTTGGGGTTTTAGTTAAATTCCCCCATTCCCCCAATACCCCAATACCCCAATTCCCAAAACCCCTTAAAGAAGGCAGGAGGCAGAAGGCAGAAGGCAGAAGGCAGCTTTTATTTATTATCCCCACACCCCACACCCCACACCCCCCACCCCCCACCCCCCACCCCCCACCCCACCCCCCCCCAAAACAATTTGCCCCGGCGGCCTCTTGTGGGGTTTTTGGTTTTACTTTATGCACCTTTATGTGGGTTTGGGGCAAAAATTTTTTGGGGGGGGTTGGGGTGGGGGGGGTGGGGTGGGGGGTTGGGGGTGTGGGGGGTGGGGTGT
>NZ_JAPZQM010000160.1:0-1604 GCF_027530565.1 Microcystis sp. LE19-10.1B
ATTTTATCACTATTGATGGCAAAATCTGTGATACGATCGCTTGTTGATATGGTAGATTGGCCAAATTGGAAGACGAAGGTATCTGCACCTAAACCACCGGTTAAAGTATCAATTCCCGCACCTCCATTGATTTGATTAATGCCACTATTTCCAGTGATATTATTGTTACCAGCGTTACCTGTACCATTAATATTATTACTGCCAATTAGTCTGAGGTTTTCGACATTGTTGGGTAAGGTGCGAGTGAGACTGGTTTGCCAAGTATCAGTAATGATAACTTCTCCTATTCCTCCTTCGGGATTGATGGTAGCATTAACGGGATTTGACAGGGTTACTGTAAAGGCTTCATCGGCTTCATTAAGGTTATCATTGAGGATGGGAATGCTAATAGTAGCGGTGGAAGTATTAGGTGCAATGGTGATAGTTCCGGTTTTGCTAGTGTAATCTACATTGGCGGTAGCGTTAATGGGTGCAGTGGTATAGTTGAAGGTAATTGGTTGTGAATTGGGATTATCAACTATGACGGTGAGGATGGCATTATTATCTTTACCTTCGACCACGGTAATATTATTGATGGAGAGTTGGGGAAAGTCGTCATTGGTAATTGTCCCCGTCACTGGGGTTGATGTACCTATTGTATAACCAGTCCCTGAAGCGAGAGTTAAGACGACCGTTTCATCACTTTCTACTGTTGTATCAGCAGTGGGGTCAACTGTTACAGTAGCAGTGGATGAACCAGCAACAAAGGTGACTGTATTGGTAGTCCCTGTACGAGTGTAGTCGGTATTTAAAGTCGCTGTCCCTCCGAGGGTGTAATTGACTGTTAAAGCATTACTTGTTACTCCGCTACGGGTGAAAGTATAAACCAGATTTGTTGTCCCGTCTTCAGTAACACTACTAGGAGAAACCGCAAGAGTAATACTAGGAAGTATGACATCATCATTGGTAATCGTTCCCTGTCCCTGATTATCGGTTATGGTAACGTTACGACCATTAGTTTGTAAATTACTGAGATTGACGAAGAAAGTCTCGTTACTTTCGACTTTAGTATCGCCATTGACAGCAACAGTAATCGTCTTAGAAGTCTCACCAGCATTGAAGATTAAGGGAGTAGCAGCAATCGCCGTATAATCGTTATCTGTTGTCGTAGCTGTACCGTCTGCGGTGGCGTAATTAACCGTTACTGCTGTATCAACTGCATTAGAAAGAGTGACAGTAAATACTGCATTAGTTGTCCCGCTATTTCCTTCGGTAATTGTGACATCAGTAATCGCAATCGATGCGCTGTCATCATTATTAATCGTTCCCTGTCCCTGATTATCAGCTAGGGTGACGTTACTGCCATTGGCTTGTAAATTGCTGAGATTGAGGAAAAATGTCTCATTGAGTTCAACTTGGTTATCGCCATTAAGGGACTTCCAAAAAATAAACTATTCATGCTCAAGAATAATAATCATTCTCGAAGTGTAGGAGGTAGGGGTCGATGGTTGCCTCCTCCTTCCAATTTTGTAGTAGAATTAATCCTGTACATTATTAATCAAGTTTTTCTTTGTAAGTGTATATGGAATTAACTGATTCCCTCAAGAAATTGCTCAGTGAAACTG
>NZ_JAPZQM010000216.1:0-5198 GCF_027530565.1 Microcystis sp. LE19-10.1B
TTGTGTACCAAGCGATGTACTACAAGAAGGATAATGCAAGGTTTTTGAAAGTCCCAATCCTATTTTCTTGCACTAACATCGGACTTTAACAGGTCAAAAGCCTTATTTTAAAAGGGTTTTACCATTATTCAGCCAGCCCTAAGTAATACTAAATTTTGTTACAAAATCTAGCTTTTTCGGGTAAGCTGTTGACTATCTAGGGCTGACTGACCATCCTTTGCAATCAGCGTTCTACCCTAAGAGAGATGCGATCGCTCTTACCCCTGCCCCAAAAGCGATCGCCATGCCCAAAAAATTGCTCATTCCAAAAATGATCGCCCCCTGCATTCCTATCCCAAGCAATGACAATTTTAAAGTTTAATCAACAAGATAACAGCGATCGCACTTACCCTAACCTACGGGCGTTCTAAAACAAGATCCAAACCGACTTTGTATGAAAGATCCTCCTTGCAATTTGCCTGAATCTTAAGCGAAAAACCTGGACAGCCTTTTTCCACGACTTGTTTGGAAGATGTGATAGCCATTTTAGTCTTTGCTGGGCCATTGTCATCTACATAAGTGTAAAACACAAGTTTACTGGGATGACCGTTTCCCTTGTCATATCGAAATATGTAAAATGCATATCCACTACCTTTCTCGATCAAATGACTAACCATGTGATCAAATGCAGGATGCTCCTTATCCCCGAATCTAGGGTCTTCAGATGAAGTACCAATCGGTGGACACAAATCAGGAACGATGTTGACTCCATCCAACTTCATAGTCAGAAAATCATGCGTTGGTTTATTAGCATTACCTTTAAACTCATTGAAGATAGCCACGCAGTCAGGGTGAAGTTTTACGACACTAATGGACATCTTATTCTCTTTTTTCAGTAGGTTAGCTTTTTCTTGAGATACCAAAATAGTTGTTACTCAAGTCCAGTAAGCTAGTGTACAGGAAATTTCCGTAATAGTCAACCCCTAGAGGACAAAAAGCAGAAAGTTTCCGTATATTCACCCCGTAGAAAAGGATATCCAGAAACATTCCGTGTATTTTCCAACGATGGATAAAAATATTCGGTTCTTCGTTACTTGGTATGGTTCGATAGGGGGGCATAAATCGACTAAATCCTTATCTGGTAAGAGACTTAATTGATTAGTTGGCTCTAGAGCAAAAACAATTGACAAAAATCGCTAAGTGCCTTTCTCTATAAGGGTTCCATCCCTTATAACCCCCGTCCCTTGCATAACACAAACCGAAGAGCCGTTTTCCTTCTTGATAATTCTGATAAGCAAGTCGAGCTTGCCATAATACTGATTGCACTTGGCGGGCAAAATCCCGATTGCCCTGAAAGCGACTCTGTCAGAGAGCTTTTAATTCTCGTTCTAGGTGGGCTAAACACTTCTGCTTGGCGCCTGCTCCTTGTAGCGAGTAGGCACTGAAACAGTCGCTACGTTCATCTTTTTCTTCCCCTCCCGACTCCTGACTCCTGACTCCTAACCCCACCAATAAACTTTTTGCCGCAAACCCTAACTTTTTTCTCTAGTCAATTGCCATAGAAGTTCTCATCTAAGATTTGCTCTGGCAAGAAAGGACAAATTTGAGGATACTCATTTTCTGGGGGAATCCGAACACCAAATTGAGCGAGTTTCCCTTCCTTAATTGCCACTTGACGAGCATCTGGATAAGCTTCCTCGATAGCAGTTTCTAGATAGGATTTCAGGGAAGGCGTATCGCGTAAGTTTTTCTCAATTCGCTGGCGATGCTCAATAATAGAACAATACCAGCTATCCTTCATTGATGGCGGTGCGTCCTGCTGTACTTTTAATTGGAGCAAGTGAGCCAAAAGAATCATCAAATTACTTTCTAAAGTTCTTTTTTCCGATTTTCCCAACTCGGTTAACTCCTCAATTAAGTTATCAGTATCCAGCGCAGCAAATTCCCGCTTCTGTAGGTGGCTAATTGTTGTTGCGAGCCATACTTGAAAATCTTGTTCGTAGAGAGTTTTGGACATAGCGATAAGTTGTTCCTTCGAGTCAATAACTGCACTGATAACTAAGCGGCTACAATTCTCAAGGCGTTACTAATTTCTAGCTTCCCTTGTAGTTTACCAAAAAATCACCTAAAATGGAAACTATCTGTATCCCTTGCTGACTGCATCTGGCTCCCTACACCATTTTCTAGTATCTTTGAGCAACCCGGCGAACGATAAGGAGTTAAAACTATGCCTTTAAGTTGGAATGAAATTAAAAATCGCGCCATCGCTTTTCAAAAAGAGTGGCAAGGAGAGACTTCAGAAAAAGCAGAATCTCAGTCTTTTTGGAATGAGTTTTTTCATGTCTTTGGCATTTCACGGCGTAGGGTAGCCAGTTTTGAGCAACCGATAAAAAAAGCAGATAATAAACAGGGTTTTATTGATTTATTATGGAAAGGAACGATTTTAGTTGAGCATAAATCGAAGGGGAAAGATTTAGAAAAAGCCACACAACAGGCTAAGGATTATTTTCCCAATTTAAAGGAACATGAGTTACCGCGTTATATTTTAGTCTCGGATTTTCAACGGTTTAAATTATATGATTTAGATTCGGGCAATCAATGGGAATTTGAATTAAGCAATTTTGTCGATAATGTTCATTTATTTGATTTTATTGCTGGTTACGAAAAGCGAGTTTATAAAGACGAAGATCCCGTCAATATTCAAGCCGCCGAGTTAATGGGAAAACTTCATGATTGCCTCAAAGAAATTGGTTATATAGGGCATGATTTGGAAGTTTATCTAGTGCGTTTATTATTTTGTTTATTTGCCGATGATACGGGTATTTTTAATAAGGGGATTTTCTGGGAATATATCGATCTACATACCAAGGAAGATGGTAGTGATTTGGCGATGCACATTGATGCTATTTTTCAGGTTTTGAATACACCAGAAGAAAAAAGATTAAAAAATCTCGATGAAAATTTAACTCAATTTCCCTACATAAATGGCAAGTTATTTGAGGAGTCTTTACCTTTAGCGGCTTTTGATAGCAAGATGCGAGTCATGTTATTAGAAGCTTGTGCTTTTGATTGGGGAAAAATTTCCCCTGCTATTTTTGGCTCTATGTTTCAAGCGGTAATGAATCCAAAAGAGCGACGCAATTTAGGGGCGCATTATACCTCCGAGAAAAATATTCAAAAGGTGATTAAACCGTTATTTTTAGATGATTTACACAGGGAATTTGAGAAGATTAAAGGCAATCGCAATAAATTACTAGAATTTCAGAAAAAGATTGCTAATTTATATTTTCTCGATCCTGCCTGTGGTTGCGGCAATTTTTTAATTATTACCTATCGGGAGTTACGCGATTTAGAGATTTTGGTATTACAGGAGTTAGATAAAACGGGGCAGTTAGTAATAGATATTAGTAGGATTATTCAGGTAGATGTCAATCAGTTTGCTGGTATTGAATACGATGAGTTTGCGGTGAGGGTGGCTGAGGTGGCAATGTGGTTAATTGATCATCAGATGAATATTAAAGTTAGTAATACTTTTGGTCAATATTTTGTGCGTTTGCCATTGAAAAAAGCGGCAAAGATTGTTCATGGAAATGCCTTACGGATTGATTGGGAGGAAATTGTATCAAAAGAAAAGCTCAATTTTATTTTAGGGAATCCTCCTTTTGTGGGGAAACAGTTACAAAATGCCGACCAAAAGGCTGACATGAATAATGTTTTAGGCGAAGTTAAAGGAGCAGGTGTTTTAGATTATGTGACGGCATGGTATATTAAAGCGGCTGAATTTATTCAAAATAGTTTAATTCGTTGCGCTTTAGTTAGTACAAATTCTATTTCTCAGGGTGAACAAGTTGGTGTTCTTTGGCAAGAGCTTTATCAAAAATATAAAATAAAAATTCATTTTGCCTATCGAACTTTTAGCTGGAGTAATGAAGCAAAAGGAAACGCCGCAGTTCATTGTGTTATTATTGGTTTTGGGCTAGAAGATATTGACAATAAACGTATTTTTGATTATGCTGATATTAAAGGTGAACCAACAGAAAGAAAGGTTAAAAATATTAATCCTTACCTGACAGAAGGAAATGATTTAATCATTTTAAAGAAAATAAAACCCATTTGTAACGTGCCTGAAATGATCAAAGGCAGCCAACCTACAGATGGTGGTAATCTTCTGATGAATGACGAGGAAAAAGAACAGTATATTCGACAAGAACCCGCAGGAGAAAAATTTATTAAGCCTTTTATTTCTGCTGATGAGTTTCTGAATAATAAAAGACGCTGGTGTTTTTGGTTAACAGAAATACAGCCTAAAGAATTAAAGCAGTTGCCTCTATTATTAAAAAGAGTAGAAGCTGTTAAAGAAATGCGTTTGGCTAGTTCTAAAGTTGCGACAATTAAATGGTCGCAGTTCCCAACATTATTTACTGAAAATAGACAGCCAAAAACCAGCTATATTTTAATACCAAGTCACTCTTCGGAGAATAGAAAATATATTCCGTTCGGTTTCTTTAGTCCAGATTATATTGCTAATAATAGTTGTCTCTTTGTTGCCAGTGCTGATTTATATTTATTTGGTATTCTTACTTCAGCAATGCACATGACATGGGTTAAATATGTTTGCGGACGATTAAAAAGTGATTACCGTTATTCAAACACCATCGTTTATAATAACTACCCCTTTCCAGAAAATATCACCGACAAACAAAAACAAACCGTTGAAACTTGCGCTCAAGCTGTGCTAGATACTAGGGTAAAATATCCCGATAGTAGCCTTGCGGATTTATACGATCCTTTAACCATGCCTCCGGACTTGCTCAAAGCTCACCAAAAACTTGACAAAGCCGTTGATTTGTGTTATCGTCCCCAACCCTTTACCAGTGAATTAAACCGTATTGAATACCTCTTTGAACTCTACGAAAAATTAACCGCTCCCCTACTCCCTACCAGCAAACAAAAACCCTCGAAAAGAAAAAATCCTCAATAACGAAGGCAAAAGGCAAAAGGCAACAGGCAAAAGGCAAAAGGCAAAAGGCAAAAGGCAAAAGGCAAAAGGCAAAAAGCAGCTTTGTTCTCCTCATCACCCCACACCCCACACCCCATAACCCCCCCACCCAAAACCCCCCACCCCCACACCCCCCACCCCCCCACCCCACCCCCCCCCCCCCCAACCCCCCCCCCCCCACCCCCCACCCCCACCCCCCCCCCCCCCCCCCCCACCCCCC
>NZ_JAPZQM010000652.1:0-2164 GCF_027530565.1 Microcystis sp. LE19-10.1B
GATAGGGCATATCGGAAGCTGGTCGTCAGACCTAAACGCTTGGGGAGATTTAAGCTCTATTTTGGTTGGTAGAAATACCTGCTAAGACAACTTGAGTCAGTGAACCAAGAATCCCTCGCATAAGCGCGACGGGAGTGTCAATATCTCAAGTAGTCAAATTTTTGCTCACCATTTTTCGCCTAGACTTCTTGGGGTTAACCGGATTGTTGGGGAAATTAGGCAAGGAGTCTAGGTTGATCTAATGCTCAAGGACACCTCGAATAAAAGATTTTGTTAACAAAGTGTTGGTCGAGGAAATCTCCTTGATCTACATTGATGAAGAGGGAATTATTTTCAAGAACTAACAAGGCGCTCCGTCCCTCAAAATTCGATTTTTCGAGGTAGCCTAGACATAACGCCTTGGTTATTGGCTAAAATTAAACTTTTTTTGCCCATCAATTTAAAAACTTGCGTTTTTTTGATCATCTTAGCCTAGAGGACTGAGTAGTATGAGTTACAGCAAAGTTGATTTGTTAATTTTGTCCATCAGTGTAATCTGGGTTAAATCTCTCACTTTTTCCCGTTATCAATTACTCAAGGGGTAGCTCGATCAATTGGACTTATTGAGAAAATCTTCGCACTAATTGAGAATAAACCAAGCTTTCATCAGGGTTTCAGGCGGTGCAATGCTGAAGTAAATCTATTTTTCGAGGTACCCCCAAGAGGATCGATAACCACTGATTCCGAGCCAGTAATGATACACTAGGCATGATTTAACTACAAACCTCGATCGCAAAAGGAAATAAACATCAATGAAAGCCATGATTTTGGCGGCTGGCAAAGGAACTCGCGTCCGTCCGATTACCCATACGATTCCCAAACCCCTGATCCCGATTTTACAAAAGCCGGTGATGGAGTTTTTGTTGGAACTGTTGCGACAGCATGGCTTTGATCAGATCATGGTCAATGTTAGTCATTTAGCCGAAGAAATTGAGAGTTATTTCCGCGATGGTCAGCGTTTTGGGGTGCATATCGGCTATTCTTTCGAGGGTAGAATCGAAGAGGGCGAGTTAATCGGTGATGCCCTAGGATCGGCGGGCGGTTTACGACGAATTCAAGATTTTAATCCCTTTTTTGACGATACTTTTGTGGTTCTCTGTGGTGATGCGCTGATCGATCTTGATTTAACCGCAGCCGTTAAATGGCATCGGGAAAAGGGAGCGATCGCCACTATTGTCACCAAAACCGTCCCCAGAGAGGAAGTATCCAGTTATGGGGTGGTAGTTAGCGACGAGGAGGGACGGATTCTCAGTTTCCAAGAAAAACCGGCCATCGATGAAGCTTTAAGTACCTGCATTAACACGGGGATCTATATTTTTGAACGAGAAATCATTGATTTTATTCCCCCTAATAGTAAATACGACATCGGGGGCGAATTATTCCCCCAATTAGTCGCTAAAGCTGCGCCTTTCTACGCTTTAAACATGGATTTTGAATGGGTGGATATTGGTAAAGTCCCCGACTACTGGCAGGCAATTCGCGGGGTGTTATCCCGGAAAATTAAAAATGTTGCTATCCCCGGCATCGAAGTCAAACCGGGCATCTACACGGGCTTAAATGTGGGGGTAAACTGGGATCGAGTCGATATCACCGGACCTGTGTATATCGGGGCAATGACGCGCATTGAAGACGGGGCGAAAATTGTCGGTCCGAGTATGATTGGCCCAAATTGTTGGATTTGTGGCGGCGCGACAGTGGATAATAGCGTTATTTTTGAATATTCTCGCCTCGGTTCAGGGGCCCGTTTGGTGGATAAGTTGGTCTTTGGGCGCTATTGTGTTGATAAAACCGGCGCGGCGATCGATGTGGAAGCGGCAGCCTTGGATTGGTTGATTACCGATACCCGCAAGGTTCCCCCAGAATTTGATCACCCTAAACATCAGGCAATTCGTTCTTTATTCAATAGCAAGTAGGCAACACCGCAACAGGGAACTTTTTACTTTTACTTGATAAGTACCGGTTCTTCGGTTTGTCTTATGCAATGGACGGGGTTATAAAGAATGAAACCTTTATAGAGACAGACATTGCCGCAATTTTTGTCAATTGTTTGCGATCTGGAGCGAACTAATCAATTAAATCTCTTGCCAGATAAGGATTGAGTCGATTTATGCCCCCCTATCGAACC
>NZ_JAPZQM010000521.1:0-12734 GCF_027530565.1 Microcystis sp. LE19-10.1B
ATCCTTATCTGGCAAGAGACTTAATTGATTAGTTCGCTCTAGATAAAAAACAATTGACAAAAATCGCTAAATGCCTTTCTATATAAGGGTTCCATCCCTTATAATCCCCGTCCATTGCATAACACAAACCGAAGAGCCCAATTAGGTTTTAGATTCGGACCTTGTTATCAGATGTGGGTTTTCAGTTCACCGATTACCGATGACTGTTTACTGATCACCGAACAAACCCCACCTCTCCGAACATTTGTCAAGACTGGGAGCGAAAAAGCCGCGTTTGTTCACACAGCTTAATTAAGAGTTGTAACTTTTAATGAACAGGAAGAGAGTCTAGGGCTGAGAGCTTGCTATAGTGAATCCTAGCCGTTTTTTCACGGCTGGTCATTATCAAGTCAGAGCCTTTACTCGTCTCAATCATCATCCCAGAGTAAAATCAATAATCCCTATGGTCAGCACGATCCAAAAACCAGAATTCGAGGAAATCCGTCCGGGTATAAAAGTTCCCGCTAAAGAAACGATCCTCACTCCCCGCTTCTACACCACTGATTTTGAAGCGATGGCGGAAATGTCGATCGCCGCTAACGAGGAAGAACTGAAAGCGATTTTAGAGGAATTCCGTACCGATTATAACCGGCATCACTTCGTTCGCAATCAAGAATTCGATCGCTCTTGGGAGCATATTGATGGCGAAACCCGCCGCTTATTCGTGGAATTTCTGGAAAGATCCTGCACGGCCGAATTTTCCGGCTTTCTTCTCTACAAAGAACTCGGCAGACGTTTAAAAAACAGAAATCCCCTCCTCGCAGAATGCTTTAACCTCATGTCCCGGGACGAAGCGCGTCATGCTGGGTTCCTTAATAAGGCTTTATCGGATTTTAACCTCTCCCTTGACTTGGGATTTTTAACCAAAAGCCGTAACTACACCTTCTTTAAACCGAAATTTATCTTCTACGCCACCTATCTTTCCGAAAAAATCGGTTATTGGCGCTATATCACCATTTATCGTCATCTCGAACAACATCCCGAAGATCGGGTTTATCCGATTTTTAACTTCTTCGAGAATTGGTGTCAAGACGAAAACCGTCACGGGGACTTCTTCGATGCGCTCATGCGTGCGCAGCCTGATATTCTTAATGATTGGCGCGCTCGTCTCTGGTGTCGTTTCTTCCTGCTTTCGGTCTTCGCTACGATGTATCTCAATGATACTCAGCGTTCTGGTTTCTACGCCATTCTCGGTTTGGACGCTCGCGAGTACGATAAGTATGTAATCGAGAAGACCAATGAAACCGCCGGCCGCGTCTTCCCGATTGTTCTTGATGTGGATAGTCCTGAATTTTATGATCGCCTAGAAATTTGTGTTGGCAATAACGAGGGATTACGGGCGATCGATAGCGAAAACAGTCCCGCACTGGTTAAATTCCTGAAGAAATTGCCTATCTTCGCCTCTAACGCTTGGCAATTCCTCAAATTGTACCTGATGAAACCGATTCGGGTCGATAAATTAGCCGGTAGCGTCCGTTAAAAAGTTTGTTTTCTTGAGACATGGTGAGGGTGGGTTAACCACCCTTTTTTTGTCGATAAAATTCTTAAGAAAATCCTCTAACATTTGTATCCTCGCTAGACTGGATCCTAGGGGTGTGAACTAGGTTTTTACTTTTTACTTTTTACTTTTTCCTGTCAAAAATATGGCTATTTATAGTGAATTACCCACAGGACAACGTCTCTATCTCGATAATCAAGGGCCGCAGACGATTGTAACTCTCGCTAGTGGTGCGGTGGGACAACAACAGCAGTCTAGCAGTAGTTTTGCCACGGGAGTTTGGACACAAGAACCCCAAATAGAGATAATTCCCCAAGGGGCAATTATTGAAATTATCACCGAAACCGGACCCCACAGAATCCAAATTCAGGGAAGCAGTATCGGTTTTTCCTCTCCTCATACCTCTGGAGTTTCTCAGTCCTCTCAATCGACCACTGCTACCAGTTTCTCCTCCTCACCGATGCAACCGATGCAACCGATGCAACCGATGAAAATGGGCAATATGTCGATGAATTTTGCCCCCATGGAAATGCAAATGGGAGATATGAAAATGAGTATGGGAGACACAAAAACCGTCAGTAAAGTCCGATTTTGTCGTCAATGCGGGGCAAAAGTAGCGGCAACCGATCGCTTTTGTAGTAGCTGTGGTCATCAGTTACAGCAATAGGCAGTCAGCTAGATAGGCAAAACCTGTTTAGCTAGATTCACCAGGCCTTTTGGGGCAAAATTTTGTTTATATTGGCTGAATTGGAGGGGAATATATCCCCTGTCTGGTTTTAATCCGAACTGAGGTTAACCACGGCTAATTCTAATGTTGTCCCTTCCTTTTTTAGCTCCTTTTTGCTAAAACTTAACACCTCATCCAGACAATCAATTACCACCGTATCCCCTTCCATAAAAGCTTGTTCGAGAATTTTTGTGGCTAAAGGATTCTCTAACTCCCGTTGGATAGCGCGTTTTAAAGGTCGCGCACCGTAGGTGGGATCGTAACCAACAGTAACGATATGATTTTCTGCTGCTGCGGTTAATTCTAGATTGATTTTTTGTTCTGCTAATAATCTTTCCAGACGCTGTAATTGCAGACGAACAATGTAACGCAATTCTTCTTTTTTCAGGGTATGGAAAATAATTAAATCGTCGATACGATTCAAAAATTCGGGACGAAAATGACTCCGCAAAGCTGTTAAAACCCGTTTCCGCATCTCCTCATAATCGGCATCTTCGGAAACATTTAAAATATGGTCACTGCCAATATTACTGGTCATGACGATAATCGTATTCCGAAAATCCACCACTCGCCCCTGAGAGTCGGTAATGCGCCCATCGTCAAGCACTTGTAATAAAATGTTAAAAACATCCCGATGGGCTTTTTCCACTTCATCCAATAAAACCACAGAATAGGGACGACGACGCACCGCTTCCGATAGTTGTCCCCCTTCCTCGTAACCCACATAACCCGGAGGCGCGCCGATTAACCGCGAAACCGCGTGTTTTTCCATGTATTCCGACATATCGATGCGAACCATGGCCTCCTCGGAGTCGAACAGTAACCCCGCCAAGGCCCGCGCTAACTCGGTTTTACCCACTCCTGTGGGTCCCATAAACAGGAATGAACCAATCGGACGGGAGGGATCTTTCATTCCCGCGCGCGCGCGTCGAATCGCCGCTGCTACTGCCGTGACCGCTTCATTTTGTCCGACAACTTTTTTCTGTAAATGAGACTCTAATTCTAATAATTTTTGTCGTTCCGATTCCATTAAACGATTGACAGGAATTCCCGTCCACCGGGCAACTATTTCGGCAATATCAGCATCAGTTACCTGTTGTCTTAACAGGGTAGAACCTGCCGCTTGAATAGTTTCTAGTTCTTTTTCTTTTACTTCTAATTCCCCCTGTAAAATTTCTAGTTTGCCATACTTTAATTGGGCTGCTTTATTGAGATCATAAGCTCGTTCCGCCTGTTCCACCTGTAGGCGCAATTGTTCTTCTTCCTCTCGCAATAATTTAATTTCCTCGGCGATATGTTTTTCGGTTTGCCATTGGTCAGCGAGAGGCTTTTGTTTACTATCTAATTCCTCAATTTCTTCGATAATTCTTTCTAAACGCTCTTGAAAAGCTCTATCTTTTTTTTCCTCTTTTTCTAAGGAGAATTTTTCCATCTGTAACTGCATTAATCGACGATCTATCATTTCCAAATCAGCGGGTTTAGTGGTACTTTCTACCTCTAATTTTGCCGCCGCTTCATCAACTAAATCGATCGCTTTATCGGGTAAAAAACGATCACTAATATAACGATGGGATAGGGTAGCTGCTGCCACTAGAGCCGAATCGGTAATTGTCACCCCATGATGCAGCTCATAACGTTCTTTTAAACCCCGGAGAATTGAGATAGTATCCTCCACGGAAGGTTCCTTAATATAAACCTGTTGAAAACGTCTTTCTAAAGGGGGGTCTTTTTCAATATGATTGCGATATTCATCTAAAGTTGTCGCCCCAATACAGCGCAATTCTCCCCGAGCTAACATAGGTTTTAATAGGTTGCCCGCATCCATCGATCCTCCTTCCCTAGAACCCGCACCGACAACGGTATGTAGTTCATCAATAAAGAGAATAATTCGCCCTTCTGATTGGGTCACTTCTTTCATGACTGACCGCAATCTTTCCTCAAATTCGCCTCGATATTTTGCCCCAGCGATTAAACTTCCCATATCGAGGGAAATTAACTGACGATTTTTCAAAGATTCGGGAACATCTCCGTTAACAATCCTTTGGGCCAATCCTTCAGCGATAGCGGTTTTTCCTACCCCCGGTTCACCGATTAAAACCGGGTTATTTTTCGACCGTCGCGAGAGGACTTGTACCACCCGTCGAATTTCTTCATCACGACCGATAACTGGGTCTAATTTGCCTTCTTTGGCCGCTGCTGTTAAATCCCGGCCATATTTATCTAAAGCTTCGTATTTTTCCTCTTGATTGGGTTCAGTAACCTTTTGAGTACCGCGAATCGCTTTGATGGCTAATTCTAAATCTTGGGGGTCAAGATTGAAAGTGCGTAAACATTTCCGGCCAACCCTTTCATCTTCGGCAAAACCGACGAGAAGATGTTCCACGGAGATAAATTTATCTTGCCAACTTTCCCGGGATGCTTCCGCTCGATCGAGCAGCAGATCGAGACCACGACCTAGGTATAATTGATCGACGATGGCCACTTTCGGCTGTCGGTTGGTGAAGACTTCTAGCTGTTGTTGCAGTCGCGGAATTTCTATATTAGCTTTTTGTAAAATCCGGGTGGCTAGACCGTTATTCTGCTCTAGGAGGGCAATAATAACGTGTTCCACCTCTAAGGTCTGATTTTTAAAGCGTCGCGCAATTTCTTGCGATTTAACGATCGAATCCCAAGCTTGTTCGGTAAATTTATTCGAGTCTGTGGGTTGCATTCTGCACCAATGAGGAAAGCCAGTGTCAGAGGTATAGTATAGCAAGGAGTCTCGATCGATCACAAAGTTCCAGGCTCGACAAAGGGTCTGACTTGAAAGAGGGTGTGGGGTGTGGGGTTTTAGCGATTTTGAAGGTGTCAATTACCTAATTTTCAGGGAAAAAGTACCTGAATTTCCCCCTGATCACTCCCATGCCAGGCACTTTTGGATTTCAAAAAGGTCTCAAAGTCTTATCCAACAAGGTTTTTAGATTTATTCAGCAAACCCTATGTATTGCTTAACTTATGCTTGGTTGTGGAGATAAGATAAAATTGTCGCCTAAACTTGTTCTCAACTCAGGGAAGGATAAATCTTAGGGATTTCTTCGGGAGTACCAGCGCAATAAATCTATTGATAAAGAATAGTTTCAATGCCAATCCGCAGACCTTTGAGCCGAAGGAAATGTTGGGATTAACCAGGATTTGTTATAATTAATCTTAATAGACAGTCGATCGAGAGCAACAATATGTTAAATGCAGTGGAATTTAAAGCCAAAATCAAACAAGGTATTATCGAAATTCCCGAAGAATACCAACAGGACTTGAAGGAAGACAGCGAAGTTCAAGTTATTGTGATCAAACAAAATAAAAAAATATCAACCACTGGAATCATTGCCCAATTAACTCAAAACCCCGTTGCTGTTAAAGGTATTCGTCAATTAAATCGGGAAGAAATTCATCAGCTATAATTATGACCAATTCTCTTTATTTTTTTGATTCTAATATCTGGCTATACCGTCTTTTAATAGACCCAGAGTGTAACGATGCTGCAGAAAGGCGAAAACGCAATCTAGCGACCGCTTTAACTAGCAGGGAAAATATCTTAATCAGTACGCAAATTATTAATGAAGTTTGCTCTGTTTTATCCAAAAAAGCTAAAATAAGTGAAATTCAAATTAGAGAAATTATCCAAGAATTTTACGATGGATGTGTTGTTATTCAACTTGATCGCAATATTATTTTAAGAGCCTCTGAACTCCGCACTCAATACAGTTTTTCTTTTTGGGATAGTTTAATTGTAGCTAGTGCCTTAGCATCCGATGCTAGTATTCTTTACTCTGAAGATATGCAGGATGGGTTAATAATATCCAATCAACTAACTTTAATTAATCCTTTTCGATCGAGTTGATTATCAGTATGATATTATTGAATTACTCATTTAATCAATAGTGATGAATAGGCAACAAAAGCGAGTTTTATCTCTATTTTCTGGCTGCGGGGGAATGGACTTAGGATTAGAGGGAGGTTTTTGGGTACACCAAGACTGTGTTAATGAAAATATTCATCAAGATTGGATAGTAGAAAGACGGGAACCATGGCTAAAACTACCGCGCACTACTTTTGAAACTGTCTTTGCTAATGATATAACTAAAGCTGCTCATAATGCTTGGATTCCCTACTTTGAAAAAAGGGGTAAAAAGAATGTATTTCACTTGGGGAGTATTGTAGATTTAGTCAAACAAGCAGAAAAAGGAGAGTTTCAGTTTCCCAGTAATATTGATGTAGTAACGGGAGGTTTTCCCTGTCAAGATTTTAGTGTTTCAGGAAAAAGAAAGGGGTTTAATTCTCACAAAAGTCACACAGGTAAACTACTAGACGAGAGTGAAGATAGTTTTCAGGACAATCGCGGGAAACTCTATTATTGGATGAAAAGAGTTATTGAATTAACCTTACCTAAAGTTTTTATTGCTGAAAATGTTAAAGGTTTAATCTCCTTGGCTAATGTTAAAGATATAATTGAAGATGATTTTAGTGCCATTGGTAAAGATGGATATATAGTTATCCCTAAACTTCTCTTTGCTCCCGATTATGGAATTCCCCAAACTAGGGAAAGAATTATCTTTATCGGTTTAAATAAAACCTATTTAAAAGCGACAGCGATAGCACATCTAGAAAATAATGATATTTTTCCGCATCCAACCCATAAAGTTATTAAGCATCAATTAAATCTGTTTGAGTCAATATATCCTCTTAAAACTTACAGTACAGTGGGTCAGATATTATCAGGTTTAGCAGAACCAGAAAAGGAGTTATTTGACCTCTCACAAAAAAGCTATTCAAAAGCTAAACATTATGGTAAAACTCAGGGACAAATCGAGGTTAATTTACAGGGTTTAAGTCCGACTATTCGCTCGGAACATCACGGTAATATTGAATTTAGGAGATTATCTTTAGAATTAGGGGGAAAGATAGTTAATGAGTTAGAAGCAGGGTTAAAAATGAGACGTTTAACTGTGCGGGAATGTGCGAGAATACAGACTTTTCCCGATGATTTTCAATTTGTGCGTCCACAAAATAAGGGAGATGAAAAATATTCACTTTCGGCTACGGATTGTTACAAATTAATTGGTAATGCTGTGCCACCTTTGCTTGCTTACCATATCGCTAGACACCTAGAACATCAATGGGATTATTTGTTTGAAGATATTTATTCAGTCAGCAAAAATTTATGTGTAGCATTGCCTTAATAATTGGGTGCATCTCATTTTTATAAATCTACTAAGTTGGGGTTTTTAAAGGGAACCTCTCTTTGAAAATTGGGCGTTACTTTCGATTTTATGACTCAATCCAAGCTTTTGGGGGGTTCTACCCCCCAAACCCCGGAGCGCATTTGCTTTTCGGTGAGATGCTTACACGCAGTTGTTAATATACTTGTACCAATTTAAGATTCACCAATAATTGCCGATTGTCGCTATTTCTGCAAATGTGAGATGCAGCCTTAATAATTTCTGCTAATAATGTTTCTATACTTGCCATGGTTTACTAATCCTAAATTGAGAAAACAAATTATAATCTTTTTAGATGAACGTAGGTTGGGTTGAAGTATGAAACCCAACGCCCG
Organism: Microcystis sp. LE19-10.1B; assembly: GCF_027530565.1. Lineage (NCBI taxonomy): Bacteria > Bacillati > Cyanobacteriota > Cyanophyceae > Chroococcales > Microcystaceae > Microcystis > Microcystis sp. LE19-10.1B. The sequence goes on from NZ_JAPZQM010000521.1 coordinate 7,855, forward strand.
CTCATGTTACGCTACCGCTAACCCATCCTACAAATAATTGTGCCTCCCTACTTAATTGGGCATCAACTCCTCAAAATCACAACTTTACACCTCACTCTTAAGATAACTGGTTCATCTGAGTTCGGAATCAGGGAAAACGGCAAAATTTCCCTAATCCGAACTCACCTTGATTACAAAACCTTATGGGTATGAGAATGTTGTTTGACGTTATCCTCCGTCCGCACGACATGAACAGCATTCAAGATGCGTTTTTTCTCTAGGGAAAAGTTTAAATCGTCTTTTTGGCTGCCCAAGGGGATTAACCCTTGCAGGTGGGGTTGATTTTTATAGGTGCGAGTGGCCGCAATCGCCCTTTCGACAAAATTCTCGCATAATTGGGCATTATCGGGGAAATTACTGGGTATTTGAGGATTATCGTCCTGAAATACCTCTCCTAAAGCCATGGCGCGGGCAAATTCGTAGGAAGTGGGAATTCCTTTGACAATTGCCTCTAGGGCCGCCGAGGGAATCGGTTCTAACACCGCCACTTTTTCTAATTCTCCCTCCTGTTTGAGAAAACAAATCGCTAAACCGAATACACAATAATCATCTTTTGTCAAGTCAGAAATGTTTAAGAATTGTGTCGCTGTGGCCATTATTTTGATCCTGAGTCGCTCTTTATTTAATCTTGCGGGCGATGAGCGCTCGAATCAAGGTTTTTATTAAGAGATATGAAGGAGAAAAATTTAGCAGGGTTGGGCGGCGCTAACGCATCCCCAGACGGAAAAAACTGAGAACTGTTAGACTAGAAACCAGCAGATTAACTGATAAACGAGCTTTATGTCACCCACTCTACTCATCTCCAAAGAACTCCCCACCCTGAAATATAATCCTAGTCTGGAGCGCTTTGATAGCTCTTGGGCGGCTCCTTTGTCCACTCTCCTGGGACTGGGACGGGCTGCCGGGGCGACTTTTATCGAATTTTTCCTCGAAAGAGTCAACTATATCAGTTGTTTAGCCGAAGATGACACCATCACCAGTCTCTCACCGAAACTATCTACAGGGGCAGGAATCCGCCTTTTTCGCGGTAAAGCTGATTGTTATGTCAGTACCAACGATTTAAGCTTCCAAGGCTTAAAAAATGCCCTAGAAAAAGGTTTATCGATTCTCGGTTTAAACCTACCCAGTCCTAACGCGTATATTCCCGAAATCAATCTGGAAATGTTCCGGGATTATGCCACGGTCAAAAATAAAGATATTTGGCTGAATAATTGCAGTTCTTTGCGAGAAATGGGTGATATTCTCCTAACTGCTAACGTTCACCTCAATCAGAAAGCCTCTCACGTCCAATCTCGTCGCGCCGCTTATTTTCGCGATTGGCAAGAAATTTTAGTTGCCGCTAGTGACGGCACTTTTGCCCGGGATATTCGCCTCACCCAATCCGTGGGCTATAATCTCCTCTGTGCCGATGGAACTAATCGTTCTAGCATTGGTAAACGGGTGGGTAATACCAGTAATCCCGATTTTCTGCGGACGTGGAATGCTGAGGAATCGGCGGCAGAAGTGGCCGAATCGGCGGGTAAAATGCTTTACGCTGACTATGTAGAATCTGGCAGTTATCCCATCGTCATGGCCAATGAATTTGGCGGCGTTATCTTCCACGAAGCCTGCGGCCATTTGCTAGAAACTACGCAAATCGAACAAAAAACCACGCCCTTTCTCGATAAAAAGGGCGAAAAAATCGCCCACGAAAATCTGACGGCTTGGGACGAAGGATTATCCGATAAAGCTTTCGGTACTATCGATATGGACGATGAGGGAATGCCGGCCCAGCGTACTCTCCTCATTGAAAATGGTATCCTAAAAAACTTCATTGCCGATCGCACTGGTTCAATTAAAACCGGCCATCCGCGCACAGGTAGCGGTCGCCGTCAAAACTACACCTATGCCGCCGCTAGTCGGATGCGGAATACCTACATCGCACCTGGGGAATATACCCTCGATAATCTCTTTAATTCCATCGATAAAGGCATTTATTGCAAAAAAATGGGCGGTGGTAGTGTGGGGGCGACCGGGGAATTTAATTTCGCCGTCGAGGAGGCCTATCTTATCGAAAACGGCAACCTGACTAAACCCCTAAAAGGCGCGACTTTAATCGGTTCAGCCAAGGAGATTATGAATAAAATCTCTATGTGTTCCCAAGATTTAGGACTAGCGGCGGGTTTTTGCGGTTCCGTCAGTGGTAGCGTTTATGTCACCGTTGGTCAACCCCATTTAAAAGTCGATTCTATTACCGTTGGCGGTCGTTAATCATGACTTTAGTAATTCTCTATTATTTCCTCATTGCCATCATGATAGTGGGGATAATTGGCGAACTGCTGCCCGCTGTCCCCGGCATGAGTTTGATTTTAATCGCCATGCTGGTGTGGGGTTTTGTCACCAAATTCGCGGGGATGGGGGTCGCTTTAACCGTGGCCTTTGTTGTCCTTCTCCTCAGTCTGGGGGTGGAATTCCTCGCTAGTTATCTCGGCGCCCAAAAAGTTGGGGCGAGCAATTGGAGTCAAATCGGGCTAGTAGTGGGTTTATTAGCGGGAATATTCGGGCTTTTACCGGCTTTACCCATTGGCGGCCCAATTATCGGCTTATTTGTCGGTCCTGTGGTCGGGGCTTTTGTCGGAGAATACGCCTATCGTCGCGATTTGGAATTAACCCCCCGTTTGCAACAATCCCTAAAAGTCTGTGTCGGTATCGTCGTCGGTACGGTTATCGGTCACGTTGCTAAAGCTATGCTGGCCACGGCCGCCGTTATCGTCTTTATTGTCACCACTTGGCCCAATCTCTCTTCAGTTATCAGTTATCAGTTATCAGTTATCAGTTATCAGATTTGAGTTTTCAGAACGTAGGTTGGGTTGAAGCATGAAACCCAACGCCCGCTCATGTTACGCTACCGCTAACCCATCCTACAAATAATTGTGCCTCCCTACTTATCTAGCTTACGGCTGACCGCTATCAGTTATCAGTTATCAGATTTGAGTTTTCAGTGGACACTGTTAAGTGGCAAGTTCTGAGCTTTCTTTTCACTGATTACTGATTACTGTTTACTGATAACTGAAAAATCCTCCAACACCAAAAAAAATCTATGCCAAAAGTTGAAGATATCGCCCAAATCGCTAATTCTAGCGCCCAAGCTTTAGGAATTGCTAAATACGACATCTATGGTTCTTCTGTCGATGAAACCGATGTGGATGTGTTTCAAGGGGAACCCAAACAGGTACAAGCGTCCAATCGTTCCAGCGTTATCGTTCGCGTCTGGAATCGGGATAATCAAGTCGGTGTCACCTCTACCACCGATGTGGACCCGGTGGGACTGCAATTAGCCCTGAAAACCGCCCAAGAAGCCAGCTTTTTTGGCGTTAAGGAAAATGTCCCCGATTTTAGTCCCGCTGCCACCGCACCTACCACAGAAGTGGCCAGCGAAATGTCTAATCAAGCACCTGTATCCACTCTCATCGATAAGTTATTAGCCGCCGAAAAATCCTTACTAGCAGCCCATCCAGCTATTGCCAGTGTTCCCTATAACGGTTTGGGACAACAGCAGGTCAGACGTTTTTATCTCAATAGCGACGGGGCAATGCGTCAGGAAGCGCGTAGTTATGCCAGCGTGTATTTATACACCAAAACCGAACAGGAAGGCAAAAAACCCCGCAGCGCTGGTGCTTTTCGGGTTAGTCCGGGGCTGGAAAAATTAGATATCGATGGTTGCATCGAGGAAGCGATTACCAAAACTGTTAGCCATCTGGACTATCAACCGATTACCACGGGTAAATATTTGGTGGTTTTTGCCCCCCGCGCCTTTTTGAGTCTCATAGGGGCATTTTCTAATCTGTTTAATGCCCAAAATGTCCTTGATAAACAGAGTCTTTCTACTCCTGAATCCCTAGGAACACAAATCGCCGCTACTGCCTTAAATTTGTGTGATGATGCCCTCCATCCAGCTAATGTTTCCGCAGAAACTTTTGATAGTGAAGGCACTCCCACCCGTCGTGTGGAATTAATTAAAGAGGGGATTTTGAGTAATTTTCTCCATAGCACGATTACCGCTAAACGGATGAATACGGAACCGACTGGCAACGGTAACATTGGCGCAAAAGTAACAGTTAGTCCCCATTTTTATCACGTTTTTGCTAGTGTTAATCAACCCAAAAGCTATTCTTTGGAAACAGCAGAAAATGTGGTTTTAATTGATAGTTTACAGGCACTTCATGCGGGAGTTAATTCTCTACAAGGTTCCTTCTCTTTGCCGTTTGATGGTTGGTTAGTTAACAAAAATGAGCGCATTAGCATCGATTCCGCTACCGTAGCTGGAGATATTTTAACACTGCTGAAATCGATTGTTTATCTGGAACCGGAAGCGGTTATTACTCCCAGTGGTGTTTGTCCCTACGTTTGGGTAGAGGGTTTATCAATCACAGGAGAAGCTTAACACTATACCAGACCAAAATAGGGGGTATTAACCAGGGTAATACCCCCGCAAGATGGATGCTAATTTTATAGTCGTGGGTAAGGAGTGGCAAGTGCCGGGGTTCCAGAGAGGAAGTTTGAACATTATTAAGTAGTCGTGTAAAATTAATTTCCTAGTCGAGACTCCGAGACAGGAGACGGGAGACGGGATACAGCTATTAGGGATCGGATTTGAGTTTTCAGTTCACTGTTTCCTCACACCAGAAGTCTGACGGAGTAGTGGCTTAGATGTGTAATTAGGGTTTGCTGAATAAGTACGGGCGAAGCATTCGGATAGAAAATCTACCTTTTCACCGATAGGTTATTGTCCGAATGCTTCGCCCCTACAGGACGCGGGCCGATGAAGACGCAAGGTTTTGAACGACGATTCTCTCAAAATC
>NZ_JAPZQM010000158.1:0-6036 GCF_027530565.1 Microcystis sp. LE19-10.1B
TTGCTAATAAACATAGCAAAATTATAGATGATTTCCTGACCTAAGATCACATTTTATTCTTTTTTCCACTTCAATCTAAGAATTGAGAAAAAAGCAAAACCTTATATTATACCATAAAAAAATTATGCAAGAGGTCTATTACCAAATAAGCGCAAACAAGAACCATTACTCAGTTTACAAACCGGGGGAGCAAATTTAAGAGGACTGATGCGAGTCCTGTTATTCAAACGCTTTGAATCTAGCGTTTATGCCTTCCAACAAACTGTTAAGAAATTACTGCAAGTCCATCAACGCTTTCGAGAAGCTTTACGCCAAGGAATTATCCCCGCCGGAGAAGAAGCTCAAGCAATTCTCTATGAGCCAAACAATGGGGAAGAACAAGACATTATCGATGCTTTGCGTCAGGCATCTGGGAAGTATGATCTAGCTGATTTTGATGCCACAATATTACAGAAACATCTTGAGCATGACATCCAATTGCTAGAGAAAATTTTGCACTTAGTTGAGCCAATTACTCCAGACAAAGATGCGAAATTACAAACCCTTAAAAGCTGGTTGAATAAACCTCCGCTGCAGGATAGCAAGTGCCTCATTTTTACTCAGTATGCTGATACCGCCTATTACTTATATCAAAACCTCAATCCTAACGGCGATCAAGACGATCTAGAAGTCATCTACAGTGGCGATAAAGATAAGGCGCGGGTAGTGGGAAGATTTGCCCCCAAAGCCAACAAATACTATAAATTACAACAGGGAGAGTCGGAAATCAAAACTTTAATTGCTACCGATGTTTTAGCCGAGGGTTTAAACCTACAAGATGGCCACCTGATTGTTAATTATGACCTGCATTGGAATCCCGTCCGACTCATTCAAAGGTTTGGTCGGATTGATCGGATTGGCAGCGAGAATGATGTGGTTTACGGCTTTAATTTTCTCCCAGAGACGGGATTGGAGCGGAATCTAGGATTACGGCAAAAACTCAAAAACCGCATTCAAGAAATTCATGAAACCATCGGTGAGGATGCGGCAATTCTTGACCCCACAGAACAGCTTAACGAAGAGGCTATGTATGCGATTTCTGAAAAAAGTGGCAGCCATCAATTAAGTTTGTTTGAAGATGAGGGAGAATTTCTCGACCTCAATGAAGCCGAAGAAATTCTCAGACAACTCCAGCGAGAAAATCCGGCTGAATACGAACGGATAGCTAACCTGCCTCACGGCATCCGAACGGCTCGCTTTTCTCTCAATAAGGGCATAATTGTCTTCTGTGAAGCTTCTTATCCTAACCGCAAAGATTGGAAGGGCTACCAGCAATTATATTGGCTCGATGAACAGGGAGAGATCAGATCAAAAGATACTGCCCGCATTTTAGGAATGCTCAAAACCAACCCAGAAGAAGCAGCACTGCCGCTGCCCAAAAATTACAACCAAGCAGTCATGCAAGTCAAGGTGAAATTTGCCCAAGAAGTCCAACACCGCCAATCGGAACGGGAGTACAGCCGTTCTCTGACTCAAGCACAGCGCTACGTCCTGCGAGAATTGGGACTACTGTTCAAAACCACGCAGGATGAAGAAATCCGCAAGCAGGTTAACCTATTAGAACAGGCCTTTCGCCAACCGATTACCACTGTACTCAAGCGCGAGTTAAACCTGATTAAGCGCCGTAGCCTGACAGGAGAAGCTTTGTTTAGCGAACTGAAGAAATTATATAGCCAACATGAGATGCGGGACTGGTTAGATCGCCGCCGCTTGCAAGGTGAGGAGCAACCAATTCCCATCATTATTTGCAGTCAGGCTTTAGTTTAGAAACGGCGATAAGTAGGTGGGTGGAATTAAATATAAGATGAACGTAGCGACTGTATCGCCAGTTCTTCCATCGGGTTCGGCTTCACCTTCCCGTTAACGTAGTCGCAAGCTTCCGCAAACGCTTTCAGTGTCGCCTCGATAGCGGCCACCTGTTCGGGTGTTACTTGGAGTTGGCAAGATCCGGTCAGGACTGGTTTCATCCCCTCATTAATAATCAACACATGAGGATTTTGAGGAAGATGCAAGAATTTATTGGCGATTTTCGGGACATCGAACCCCTCAAAGCCGAACGGTAGGGACTCACGCGGTTTCGTTGAGAAAATTGTCGGAAAAGAGATATTAACTCAGAAAGCGATTATACTCAATGATCGAAGACTATTGACCAGCGATCGATGAACCAAGACAACGAGATTAGTCATTTACTAGACCTCATGCCTGCTTCGGGACGGATGATGACGCGCATTGTCAGCAAACCCGAAAGCAGTAAGGTAATCGAAACTAATTTTCCCCTGCCCTGGCAAAGAGGAGTCAGACCGATTCCAATTAATTTTGACCTCTGGCGGCAATTATCAAGACCCCAACGGGATTTAGTCTTGTTAAGGGCTGTCTGTGTTTTAACGGCAGTAAAATGGTTTAAACCCGATCTCGATCGAGTAATTGCTCTGGCTGGTATGATCGGTTTAACCGTGGAAACCCTGCAAACCGATGCCGTCGGTATGGCAGTAGCGGGGGGTTTAACTGCCTTGGCAATTAACCGGATTTGGCGGGAAAAACGCAGCCCCCAACGGGAATTAGATGCGGATGAAGCAGCCCTAAAAGTGGCCGTTAGACGCGGTTACACGGAAACCGAGGCCGCTAAGGGTTTATTATCGGCTATTGAGACTATAGCTGAAATTGAGGGGCGATCGAGTCTCAATTTTAACGAGTTATTGCGCTGTCAAAATCTGAAAAAATTAGCCAATCTCTCCTTTGTTGGTGTTCCCGATCAGGTGAGACAATCTTAAGGTCAGGAGCCGGTCGTCAGGAGTCAGGAGGCAATAGGTAATCTCCCCCCCTCTGTCACCCATTCCGGCGTTCCCTGTTCCCTAAAATCAGAGAGTCTGTAAACTTAAAATAACTACTATAAAAATATCTTTCCCCTTGCTCAATGGCTGCAATTGACTCTTTAGAAAAAGTCTTAAAATATCACTTTGGCTACGATCAATTTCGACCGAATCAACGCCAAATAATTGAGGCTGCTTTAAATAATCAGGATTTATTAGTAATTATGCCCACCGGAGGCGGTAAATCTCTCTGTTTTCAGCTACCTGCTTTAATCAAAAAAGGGGTGACGGTGGTGGTTTCTCCCCTAATTGCTTTAATGCAGGATCAAGTAACTGCTTTAGCTGATAATGGCATCGGGGCAACATTTCTCAATAGCACTTTAAATGCTAAACAAGTCAGAGAAAGAGAATCTTTAATCCTGCAAGGAAAAATTAAACTGTTATATGTCGCGCCAGAAAGATTATTATCGCCTAGTTTTTTAGATTTTTTAGCTGTTATTGATAATTACCTCGGTTTAGCCTGTTTAGCAGTGGATGAAGCTCACTGTGTCTCCGATTGGGGTCATGATTTCCGCCCTGAATATCGACAAATTAAACAAGTTCGTCAACGCTTTCCCTCCGTGCCAATTTTGGCTTTAACTGCCACCGCTACCCAACAGGTTAGAGAAGATATTATCCAACAATTAGGATTGCGAGATACTTCCATTCATATTGCTAGTTTTAATCGTCCTAATCTTTATTATGAAGTTCAACCTAAAACCAGTAAATCTTATCAGCAATTGTATCAATATATTAAAGGACAAAAAGGAGCAGGAATAGTTTACTGTATCAGCCGCAAAACCGTCGATAAAGTTGCAGAACAGTTGCAAAAAGATGGTATTAATGCCCTACCCTATCACGCGGGTATGGAGGATCGGGAAAGAAGTAACAATCAAACCCGTTTTATTCGGGATGATGTGCAGATTATGGTGGCAACAATTGCCTTCGGTATGGGGATTAATAAACCGGATGTACGCTTTGTCATTCATTACGATTTACCCCGCAATTTAGAGGGATATTATCAAGAATCAGGCCGTGCGGGTAGGGACGGAGAACCAGCTAAATGTACCCTCTTTTTTAGCTTTGCCGATGCCAGAAAAATTGAGTATTTTATTAACCAAAAAACCGAGCAAAATGAACAACAGAAAGCTCGTCAACAATTGCGACAAGTGTTAGATTATGCCGAAGGGAATGAATGTAGAAGATCGAGTGTACTAGGCTACTTTGGAGAAAGTTTTGCGGGTAACTGTGGTAACTGTGATAACTGTCGGAATGGTACAAATAACCAGGATTGGACGATCGAAGCACAAAAATTTTTATCCTGTGTGGCGCGGACGGGACAGAAATTCGGTATGATGCACATAATCAACGTACTCAGGGGAGGAAAAGGTGAAAGAATCACCCAATATCAACATCATTTATTATCTACTTATGGCATCGGTAAAGATAAAACTGTCGGGGAGTGGAAACGTTTAAGTCGTTCCCTTGTCCAGCAAAATCTACTGGTAGAAACTGAAGACAATTTTAGAATCTTGAAACTTAATCAACACAGTTGGGAAGTGATGCGGAAACAACGTTCCGTGTTTATTGCCGTCCCCCAAAAAGCTAACGGTCAAATCGTGGGAGACGACAATCCCAATACGCTGGAAAGTGATTTATTATTTGATCGCTTGCGACAACTGCGGAAAAAAATTGCCGATAGTCAAGGGGTTCCTCCCTACGTTATTTTCCATGATTCTAGTCTGCGTTTGATGGCCCAATCGAAACCCCGGAATTTGGGGCAGTTTCGTCAAATTTCTGGAGTAGTACACAGTAAAGTACAACAGTATGGGGATATATTTATAGCGGCAATTAATGATTTTTGTCAGGATAGTCTTCCCTCTACTCAATTCCTCACTCTCCAATACTATCAAGATGGTTTGAATGCGGAAGAAATCGCTCGCAAAAGAAGCTTAAAAGTCTCAACCATCTATGAACATTTAGCTAAATTGCTGGAAGCGGGTTACGAAATTGATATTAATCAGTTAGTCTCTAAAAATAAACAGGAATATATTCGTTTAGCGATTAAAAAAGTGGGTGATCAATCCCTGAAAACTCTCAAAGAAAATCTGGGAGATAATTATAGTTATGAGGAAATTAAATTAGTTGTTGCTTGGCAAAGACGACCCCGGCAATAAGGCCAGAGGAACTCTTTTGATGCAACCCTCCACTTTAAAAGCGATAATAAATAATCAGTTTTTAATAACCGGATTTAGTATTACAACCAGTGGGTTAATCCGCTCAAAAATTGCTTTTTCTGGGGTTGAAACATTTTCAACCCCGATTTTTATCATCCGGGAAAAATAACTTCTAGGGGAGCGGGAATCATCTCGCTGCGAAAGTCAAGAATCTGGACTAGGATTAAATAGGCAACGGCGATTAAAATCGAAATTGCTCCCGTGATAATGGCGATAATTTTAGCAGAATTCATATAATTAACCGTTAATTTCCTGAGATTATTGATCTATTCCCGCAAAAGCTACCGAAATTTATTCTCATCTACGATTGCGAGGATAAACAATTCAAACTGAAGATATCTTACAGCACAATTCTCCGAGGCGATCGAGAGGAGGAAAATCTTTACCGAATCAAGGTTAGTTACGGTTAAAGAGATTTTGCCATCAGTTCCACGAAAGAATAGGGTTTATCAGCTAGGAGAACATTCAGAATTTTGACTAATCCCGAACTGAGGTTCAGGTTGAAACCCAGTTTGACGAGAGATAGTCCTTGCGGCTCAATGTATAGACTAAAATATATGGTAAAGCTTATAATTATTTGTTATTTAAATCTATGCAACCAGCAAAACCCTTGCTATAATCGACAATATATGGTAATAGACCAATTCCATCCGCTGCATCCGCATCGGCATCCCCAAAGTTGATCAACCTCGCTTTGTTTTAAGGTAGGCTAAGGTCTGCCTTACTTTTTTGGGTTGGGAAGCACTGGAGTTGGGGGAAAAGAGGAAAATGGGCTCTTCGTTACCCTTTATGCTAAATCAACATACAAGATGCCAAGATAACATACTTCTAACCCAAAAATTCCGAAAGTTTCTCAAGCCATAGCCTCTCCGTTTTATTAGTTTAAGTTTATTGTTGATTCCCTCGACCAC
>NZ_JAPZQM010000742.1:0-9492 GCF_027530565.1 Microcystis sp. LE19-10.1B
TAGGGTCTGCTGAATAAATCTAAAAACCTTGTTGGATAAGACTTTTGGACTTTTTTCCCCTCAAAAAGTGCCAGCCATTGCGGGGATCGGGGGAAAATTCAGGTACTTTTTCCCTGAAAATTAGGTAGTTGACCACCTCAAAACTGGTAAAACCTCACACCCCACACCCCACACCCTGCCCCCAGGAAAAGCTTTTTCAGCAAACCCTATATAGTATAGGGCATAACATCAATGTATAGATACCTGCCCGTCAAGTCAATTATCCAAAGATTAAACTTAGGTTAAAATTAACCATTGAGGCACACCGCCTTCCTTATCAATGTAGGTAATATCTTGGTCAATGCCAATGCCATTAACTGGTTCACCAACGTAAGACTGTACCATTTGATAACTACGAACCGCCACCGGGGGAACGGTACTTTCTGATTGCCAATAATGTTGAAAAGGCAAATCATAGAGTTGCTGACTATTCAAAATCGAATTAGCCCCCACATATAACCCGGGTAAATAACCCGCGCCTGCGACAGCATTATACCAACTTGTGCAGTATTGAATTACCGCTTCGGCTGAAACTTCAGAACTAATTCCTTCCAGATCTAACCAAACATTTACTTTCCTGGGAAAACCCACTGAAATTGCATTATTTGCCGCATTATCGCCGTAGGTTGTTCCCAATTGGGCGGAAGGAACCCAACCAGGGGAAGAAACGTGCTGCACAGGCATTAACGCCAGTCCTCCTTGTAAAATGCTAAGAGCTTCTTCGTAGGTTAAATCCCCCGGTGCTTCTCCTGCACCCAAGGAAAGATAACGGAGACAAAATTTGTAACCCTGACTGGCAAATTTTTGGGCGGTAGCTTTGGTAATTACAGAATCAGCATCAAACCCCAAAGATTGATTGGGCGCACTTTGAATAATTCCGGGTAATTGAGTCATAGTTGATGTCTCCTTGAGCAAAATTCAACTAAATTGATGACTTATTTATGAATGACGATCGAGCAAGAAATTAGTACTGGTTAGTTTCGTAGGTTGGGTTGAGGAACGAAACCCAAACACTCCACTGATTATGCCTGACAATAGACATTCATCATGTGGTGTCAGAATCTCATGGTGTAAAATCCAAGGCGGCACCGGTAACAACAGTGAGCGAGGAAGAGGAATCCGATGCAATAGGAGACCCTACATTGGGGACTAACATCTTTGATTGTGGATTATCAGTTGCCAAGGTACTCAGGAAAACACCACCTGAACCAGTTGCACACATATAATTCAGATTGGCATCAGCAATGATCGCCCAAGGGGACCCTGAGATAGTTGCATCCTGTTGGGCGGCATTGCCCACCGTATTATTACTGACATCAACAACCCAGATACTGCCCATAGAGGAATTAGAGGGGTTGGACGGAGCCGTGGCAATAAAGATTGCTCCATCTGGATAATTTCCCGGAGCTACATTATTGGTGTTTGGTGAATAGGCTAAAGATAAAATGACCTGTCCACTGGGTACTGTCCAAATAGGAGCTAACGAAGCATTGAAACCACTATAGGGCTGATAGTGTAAATTACCCGAAAGTGTGGCAAAATAAAGACCATTTGCTCCTTGACAAACAGCAGATGAATACACCATCGGCTTGCAATATTGCTCTAAATACCCGTAAAGGGTAGGAGTTGAAGATGGGTTCTTAGCATTGAAGATAACCCCCGTGGCCTCTGATATGCCGCCGAGTAGCACACAATCGTAATTAGTTAGCGTGTTCGCAGGGAAAAAGGTCAGAGATACTGGAGCTTCCGCCGTATAAGATTTGTTTGAACCCACATAAGACAAGCTCGGTACGCCGTTAGCCCAACCGACTGAATACCAGTAGAGGTTGCCATTAGACGCTGCTACATAGAGATAGCTTGTGACGGCATAATAAAAAAGTCCGGCAATTGCTGCATCGGGTTCACTTTGTTCAGAGATCTGAGTCGTAACATTACTGCTTGTAAATTGCCCAGTAGTAGCGGGAGTAATGCTGTTGAGCCAAATATTGCCAGCGTAAGATCCGGAAACGAAATAGTAGGGTGGGGTAAACCCAGGGTTGCCCTGATCAAACAGAAACTCAAGAGCCGTGGTACCGCTACCATTATTATCAAGATTACTCACCACTTGTAAAACATAATCTGGCGGGGTTGGATTCGGTGAAAATTGACCAACTGAGATGCCACTTTGGTAAGCAGAGACGAAAAAATTATAGTTATCCAATTCATTTGTTACACCCTCAACAGAACGAAAAGTCATTGCCGCGATACATTGAGTGTATGGAAAAAGAATCTCGTCGACAGATACAGATACGGACGACCAAGTAGCAGGCGAAAAACTCAGACACACCGGTTGCAATTGATTCAGATAATCGCCGCTGCTGCCTTGAAAGCCGATGAGAGTGCAGTTCCCAGGAACACTCCAAGTGGCAACGGAAGCTGAATCACAACTGGCAGGTGCAAGCAAGGAGGTTTGGCCATAGTTGGTGCTGAATTGAACTGCGTTCACATAATCACCATAGATGACAGTGATTTCGGTAATAAATTCTCCTTTGCTCAAGTTGAGTGCTGGCCAGGCATTCACCGTGCCTTGTCCGTGGGCAAACTGTTGGGTCCCGTTGAGGGATTGGTAAGTTGTGCCAATTTGGTTGACATAATCACCACCCCAAATCGAAACAGAAATCAACAGCGGTAGTTGGCCCAACCGGAGTGGTGTCGGGTTACTGCTGTTGTTGCTGCTCGTTGCTGTGGTTACAGTACCGCCATTGATGGTTTCGCAGCCGATCGCGATTGAACTGTTAATATCCCAGAAATCGGCGCTTGCATCATTACCCCAGATTGGTCCGGTAACGATTGACCAGTTAGCCGTAGGTACACCATTAGTAATACTTTGAGGTTGTGTTGGGTAGGAGGAGGCAGTAAACGGATTTTGAAACAAACTAATCTGTTGCGATCGCAACGCCTGATAATCACTTTTCAACTGCCCACAGTTTGCGGCAAAAGTGGCATCGCCAGTGTAGTTATAACGTTGATACAAATCGTCAACAATCTGCATCTGGTTATTGATAGTGGCCAGAGTACCCAGATAGCTGTTAATGGCATCAGCGACTGGGCGATTACTGGCGAGAAATTGCCAGTTACTGGTTTCACTAACCAGATTCTCATAACCAGCGGTGGTATAACTGAGGGCGATGCCTGAACCAGTAACGTTATTGGCACTCAAGCCATTGGCAAATGCCAGGAGACTTTGGATTACATTGGTTACAGTGACGCTGTTAGCAGGATCGCTGGTCGAGGTGCTGCTGGTGGCGTAGGGAAGGGATAACTTACTGATTTCAGGATTCAAGGCCTTCATTAACGGTGCTGCGCCTTGGCTGGAACTGCTGGAACTGCTGGAACTGCCGGTGCTGTTAAATGGATTGGGCAGGGGCGTATCACTGCCGCGTATCACCTGGTAAGCGTAGAAATCAAGGGTTAGTGAAGACACCGCCTGAGTAATATTTTTGGCAAGATTAGCGCTTAAAGTGATGGGCGGATCACTTGGCACCACTCCCTGAGCACTTAAACTGTTGAGGACTGATTGCTGTTCCGAAACAGTGCTGCACTCAAAAACAAACAGGGCAATATATTCCATACCCAACACTGCCGAAGAGACATAGCTATCGCCATAGGCACTATAAAACTGCGTCGGTGAACTGCTAAACAAGCTTTGTGCGCTGCTGCTTAATTGCGGTGTGCCATTAATGATCGGGCTGGTTTTTTCATGGGAGGCATAGATCACCACCGTTACGGATAGATTGCTCACCTTCGCCGTGCGCGTAACTTTACGATGGAAGGAATCATCGTCAGCACCGCCGCCGATCGCATATTTCAGCGTCTTTGACAAACTTTCACCAGAGGAACAGACTTGATACCACTGCTTGCCAGTAGCGTTTTGATCGCCGATAGTCAGGGATGATAAATCCAAGGCACCATTGGGCATAGCGCTGTTGCTAAAGCTGTTAAAGCCAATTCCCACGGTTGTGATGGGAAGACAAGGCAAGGGGGAGGAGAGGTCATCCAGTAGGGGGGCTGCCCATTTGGCTGGACTGAGACTCAGGACAATCAATTGCAACTGATTGAGATAATCGCCGGAGGAACCTTGAAAACCTAGCAAAATTTGATTATCTGCCGCAGTCCAGCTAATTGTGTTACCAGTGCTGGAGGGTGATAGCGGGAACGTATAGTCTTGGGAGCTTGTGGTTTGGAATGTGAGTTGATTGATATAATCGCCGCAAGTCCCACTAACGCTGCTGATAAATTCATCAACGGCTAGATTCAGATTAAAACAAGGTCCGCCACCACTTCCGCCATGGCTAAAGGTTTGGGCCCCAGCCTGATAACTGTAAATGGTTGATAGCTGATCAACATAATCGCCGCCATGTAACTGAACAGCAGCGATCTTGGGCAAGTCTTTTAAACAAAGTGGTGTCGGCGTACTGTTCGCTGGATAATTGCCATTAAAGGCTGTATTACTGTTGAAAAATGGCTGTCCGGCGCAAATATCCTGAAAGGACACCGAATTATTGTTGCCCCACAGCGGCGATAATCGATTGCTGCTGCTGTTACAGGGGGTGATGGTTATGCTGTAATTAAGGCTGGGAGTCCCTTTGGCAATAATGTCAAGGGGATCGCAGGAACCGTCAGTAGGGGAGGTAGCGGCCTGTTGCGGATTGGCGGCAACATCCGTCAGCCAGGCGGTCAATTCTTGGATCGCGTTATAGACCATTTGTTGCTGTCCCCTGATGGGAAAGCCAATATTAGGGTCTGCGTAGTAATTGTAAGTCGTATAAATCTGGAGGATGTTCTCAATCTCAGACCAAATGCCATAAAGCTGCGTCAGAGTAGGCGCGACTTGTAGTTGATAAGTCTGGCGGTTGGTAACTATCGGTTGGAAGCTGCTCAAAGCCGAGGCGGGTAACAGCCCTTCATAGCCCATCGTGGTAAATGACAGCAGCCAAGGCGTATCTACATGGCTGGCAGAAAACTGGCTGGCCGTCTGCACCAAAGCCTCCGCATCGGTTTCGGCATTGCCAGTCATACTTGGTAAAGAGAAACTACTGCTACCGATAACCTGTTGGTAACAGATCAGATTAACACCTTTGGAACTTTGGGCATTGCTCACATCGGAACTTAAACTGGCATCGAGAGAGGCCGATTTAATCGACGCACTGGCACTCAGGGTTTTTTGCACCGTTTCCTGTACGGCGCTACTATCGCATTGAAACACAAATACCGCCACATACAATCCGCCGTTAACCGTAGCGCAGACAAATGAATCGCCATATTCAGTGAACAATTGCTCTGTGGTTAAATTAGCCAACGTGGGAGATAGGTTGCATTGCGTATAAACCGGACTCGATGTCACCACACGGGTAATCAGCACCAGCGTCACATCGGTATCGGTTACTTGGATGGTTTTGGTTTTGGTTTTGGTGTGACTCAATTTAAAGCCTGGTATGCCAATGGAAAATCCCCTGGTTTTGCTCAAAGTTTCCGATAATGACTGGCGACTGGCGCAAATTTTCATAATGACTTCGCTTTGCGCCCCCTGGTCAACGCTGGTACAGGCGCTGCTGTTTAGTGCGGAATTCGGCAAAGCACTGCCAAGAAAAGAATTATAGCCCACGCCCAAGGTGCTGACTGGCAGCGTATTGACAAACGGTTGCGTCTCAATCGATGGCGCTAACCATTTTGCTGGCTGTACGATAATGCAAATTGGCTGCAAGCCGAGGAGATTACTGCTGTTGCAATAACCCTGAAAGCCAATCAGCGTCGCTGCTGCTGGCAAACTCCAGCTAAAACTGCTACCACTGGTGCTTGTCGGTTGGGTGATGCTGTGACTAGCACTGTCGGTAAAACTCAACTGAGTAATCACGCCGTTGGAGATTTGACCGCTCATCTTGTCGATATACACCTGATTCTTCAAGCTATCGACACCATCATCCTGATTAGTAGCAGTTAAAAACAGGGTTGCGCCACTACATGAAGACACATTAGCAGCACCATGAGCAAATGGATGAGTATAGTTTAGTGTGTTGTAAGAGGCATAAAACTGGGCGACATTGTTATTGCCCCAAACGGTAATCATATAAAGCACCGGAATATTCGATATCGCCGTCGCTATGCCCGTAGTTTGGCTGGTGGCTTGCGAATAAGTACCCGAAGCGGTTGGGCTGTTATGACCATAAATTGAGCCATTAATCCCTGCATTTAGCGCTGTTGTGCTGGTACTGGTGCTGCTCGAGGTACTCACCTCAGAGCCGACATCAATATCCTGAAACGGCTCGTTACTGGTATCCCCAAACAGCGGTTGCGTCGGTACTAAATAATTAAATACCGGTATGCCGTTCATTAAACTCAGTGGCGGATTAATTGAACTAGCAATGCTCGGCGTTTGTGTTGGGTTCGCCGCAATACTGCTAATCCAGCTATTGACGTTACTTATATCGCTATTTAACTGCTTTTGGTTGGTGCTAAACGTGGTATCGCCGCTATATTTATAAGCCTGATACGCAGTAGCAATCCACTGATATTTGCTGGCAAGATACCCTAAACTTGTCAGGGTCGGAGCAATACAATCAAGATAAATCTGTCGGTTAGCCGCAATATTCATAAACGAGGCGCTTAAACTGCTGCCAAACAGGGTTTCATAGCCAGTTACCGCAAAATCAAACACCACTGGCGTATTGGCGTTCAAGTTTTGTGCAGTTGAAACTATATTAGAGACAAATTGACTCACATCTGAACTATTGGCAAAGGTCGGCAAACTAGCGCTGCTACCAACTAAAGATTGATAAATCTGACAACGCACGGTGGTATTGTTCAGCGTTTCTGTTAAGCCAGCAGTCAAATTAGCGCCCAGCGTTGGCGAAATATGATCACAAACATTCACTGTCACCTGTGCTGTCAATGCCGCCTGTAAACTGCGCTGGTCTTCTTTGGTTTGGCAAGAAAAAACAAAAACTGCCACATACTCCGCCCCTTCCGTCAATTCAGACACAAAACTATCGCCATACTGTTGATAAAAGTTCAAGCATTCACTTGGCGTTGTCGGTACAGTAATGCTACTGTTTAACTGGCATTGACTCAGCGCCTGATGAATGTTCTCAACCCGTGCATAAACAATAACACTGACGGAAGTATCATTGATAGACAAGGCATTAGATAGGCTCAGAGTTGAACTTACTGAAGGGTCGCTAAAGGTAGAACTAGAATCGGAACTGGAACCAGAACCAGAACCAGAATCGGAACCAGAACTAGAATCGGAACCAGAACTGGAATCATTGCTGGCTTTTTTTAAGCTAATCTGCGCCGAAACGCCTAAGGAATTGGTAACGGTATTATTAAAATCTTCAGCCGAATAACAAATCTTAAAAAAACTTTGGGAATTAGTGCCTAAGTTTTGAATTGTTGGATTGGCTGCCAAAGCATTCGTCATCTGCTTGCCAGTAAAACAATTAAAACCAACGCCGATACCGCTGATTAATTCAACGGCATGAGGAACGCCAATAAGATTCATATTTGCAAGCGCAGCCATGACAAAAATTCTCCTAATACGGATTGAGTTGAAATTAAATAATCTGGCTTTTCTCTACTTGGCAACCGCCAAGGCAGCTAGGACAACTAGGAGGCGGCAAATTCCCACAAAGCTTAAGCTTTTTTCCCCTTGTCACCTGCTATATTGAGCAGATATTGAACAATCCTGGGTAATTGAATCATCGATTATCTTCAATAACAAACGTGACTCAATTGAGGATTCATTTATTAAGAACGATTGAACAGGAAATTAGTTCCTGTTGGGTCAAAACTTATAGCAGTAAACCTATTGTTAAGGATAAGTAGGGTGCGGCAAATTCCCACAAAGCTTAAGCTTTTTTTCCCTATTGCCTGCGATAACTCCAATAGTTGATAATAACGGAATACACAATCCCCCCCCTGTCAAGTGGCCGATGTAAAAAATTTAACCAATCTTTACATTGCCCTTCTTAGGCAATTAATCCTCTTCTTTGTTCTTCTACAAATTTATCCAGTGGGAATGTTGACTTTATTTAACCTAGTTGTCACAAGCCAGAAGAAAGTCTCAAAAAAATAATTTTAAGACCAAGAAATCCTAAGCACACAATGTCGGACTAAAGCTTGGTAGAATAATAATTGAAATAAAAATCTAAGGGGAAAATCTGATGGCCACAACCGCTGATGATGTCTGGCGTTTATTAGGGGAATTAGTCGAAGCTCAAAAAGAAACTGATCGCCGTTTTCAAGAAACAGAACGTTTAATGCGAGAACAACGTCAAGAAAGCGATCGCCGTTTTCAAGAAACAGAAAGACTTTTAAAAGAGCAAAGCCAGAGAGTTGATAAACAGCTAGGAAAACTCGGAAATCGCTTGGGAGAATTTGTCGAATGGCAAATTCGTCCCGCCGCGGTAAGATTATTTAAAGAAAGAGGGCTTGATGTTCATGAATTATACTCAGGAGTGTCAGCCCAACGCCCCGAAGGGGGACTCGAAATAGATTTATTAGTAGTTAATAATACCGAAGCCGTCTTAATTGAAGTGAAAAGTAAACTGACTCAAAGCGATGTTGACGAACATTTAGAGCGACTAGAAAAATTCAAAAGATTAATGCCTCGTTACCAGAATCTGAAAGCATTAGGAGCGGTAGCCGGAATGGTTGTCCCCGACGATATTGCTCTTTATGCTTATCGTCAAGGATTATTTGTCTTAGCTCAGTCAGGAGACAATGTAATTATTTTAAACGATCCTCAATTTCAGCCTAAAGCTTGGTAATCTGTTCGTAGTATAGAATAATTAGCTTAACTTAGTGGCAATATCATCTAAATCTTGATCCGTTAGCGTGAGAGCATTAGCCACATTTTCTGTCAGCGGCCAGTCAATTTCCAGAAGATTGAAATAAGCTTGGATATGCTGAAAATAGGCTTCTTGCAGAAATTGCTTCAGGGGAGTTGTTTGCGGTTGAGAAAAAACGCCACATTCACCTTTCATGGCAAAAGTGCTGGGATTTAAGGCGAGATAATTGCAGTTTTTCACTTTCTGAATTTGACTATTAACTAATAGTGCAATTCTCGAAGATTTAGGAATATTACAAGATTCATACAGGGTAGTAATCTGCTGTAATTGCTCAATATTCCAAGCATGGGGAACAATATCCAAACTATTCCATAGTCGGCTGCTTTGATTGAGACCTGGCTGCGTATTTCCGTAGTAATCAGAAAAGGTTTGATCCCCTGGAGTTGCTCCGGCAGAAAATTGGGTATTGACGGTGATTTGTTTACCAGTAGGGTTCCAAGTTGCTTGATTTTCGTACAGCCATAATGCCATTACTGGAGATAATGCTCCGCCTAAACTATGGCCGGTGGTAATGATTTCAATAGGTTGGTCAGATTGGCTGGGAATTTCCTGGGTCAAAAATTCTAAC